>NZ_JAKUEU010000008.1:0-115303 GCF_022663075.1 Bacillus cereus group sp. BfR-BA-01441 | reverse complement strand
ATACCGAAAATAGAAATTCGAATGCAAATTAGCTTATTTTTCTTCAAGTAACGCCATCCACCCTGGTAAAGTTAACACTTTTCCCCATAAGGAATAATGACTTTGTTCAATAATCAGTATCATTTTGCTAATGTAATGAACCTACTTTATTAATTTTCAACGGAAACCCTCTTCATTAATCGCTTTAATTTATTTTCAGTATCTGTTTCCCCTACTGGTGTGTAGATACTGCACCGTAAATCCATATCACCTTGAACTTGAAGAGAAGTTAAATTAAACAACATTTTTCCTGCTTTAGCATGTCTGAATTCAATTATCATGTCTGGAGCCTTACTCACTTGACTTTCTTTCCATAAATCCTGGAATTCTGGATGGGAATGACTCATTTCTTTAATAAACTGGCTGTACCATTCATCGTCTAAATAGCGTCCATAATAGGTACGGAAAATCGCAAGAAAACCTTTCACAAAATGGTCCCAATTGACGGCCAATGCTTTTAATTCTTTTCTAGTGAATACTAAACGAATCAAATTTCTTTGATCATTCGGTATTTGTTCAAAATCTAAAAAAACATAAGCTGCTGCAGGATTCCAGCCTACAATATGGCAATGTCGATCCGTAATGATAGTCGGACAATATGTTAACTCATCTAGTATTCGTATTAGAGAAGGGCTAATCTTTGATTGATCTTTTTTTTGACTTGTAATTTCTGAATTTGTTTCGAATGCTAGGTCATATAAGTAGTCGGTTTCATCAATATTTAATTGCAAAGCTTTAGAAATACAATCAAGTACGAGTGTAGAAACCTTTATATCTCTTCCTTGCTCTAGCCATGTATACCAAGTTGTGCTTACACCTGCTAACTGTGCAACCTCCTCTCTTCGCAATCCAGGTGTTCTTCTCCGGGTTCCGGCAGGCAAGCCAATAGACTCTGGACTAATTTGGGCGCGCTTAGTTTTTAAGAATGCCGACAGAGCTTCACGCCTAGTTTTATTATTCATTTTTAAAACTCCTTATCTTATCAATTTAACCTAGTAGTAGTTATACTAGGATAAATCCCCCCTTGTAATAGGATAAATTGACTGTAAAATACAAGTATATTATTGATTGGAGGGAATGCAAAGTGGAAAGAGTTGTGATTACTGGTATGGGAGTAGTTTCTCCTATAGGAAACGACATCAAAACATTTTGGAACAATCTAATTAAAGGGGAATCTGGTATAGTCAATATCGATACTTTCGATGTTACCAATCATAAAACAAAAATTGCGGGTATCGTCCAAGATTTTGATGCAGATGAAGTTTTAGGAAAGAAAGAAGCAAGACGTTTAGATCGTTTTTCTCAATTTGCTTTGGCTGCAGCTGAACAAGCTTGGTCAGATTCTAAGTTAGACCTCGATCGTATAGATGTAGAAAGGTTAGGCGTATACGTAGGCTCAGGTATCGGAGGGATTGAAACCTTGATTGAAAATGTTGATGCGCTTAGGCAAAAGGGACCAAGAAGAGTCAGCCCAACTCTAGTACCTGCCATAATGTCTAATGCTGCTGCAGCACAAATTAGTATCAAGTGGAATGCGATGGGGCCTTCTATGTCACCTGTTTCTGCTTGCGCAATTGGAAATACAGCTATCGGAGAAGCCTTTAGACTAATTCGTTCTGGGGAAGCTGACGTTATATTTGCGGGTGGAACAGAGTCAGCTATAATAGACTTATCAATAGCCAGCTTTGGTAACGCTACAGCATTATCAACAAGAAACGATAATCCCACTAAGGCTAGTCGTCCATTTGATGAAAATCGAGATGGATTTGTCATGTCAGAAGGAGCTGGAATTTTAATTTTAGAATCTTTATCTCATGCTTTACGTAGAGAGGCAAAGATTTATGCAGAAGTCATTGGATATGGTGCAAGTTCAGATGCGCACCATATCGTAGCTACACATCCGGAAGGTAAAGGTGCTTATCTTGCAATGAGATCTGCTTTAAAAATTGCCAATATATCGCCTGAAGAAATTGATGTTATTAGTGCCCATGCAACAAGTACAAAAGTGGGGGACATCTCTGAAACGATGGCTATTAAGCAGCTGTTTGGAGAACAAGCTTATCAGATTCCGGTAACAGCTAATAAATCTATGCTTGGTCATATGTTAGGGGCAGCTGGTGGAGTTGAAGCAATTGCTTTAGCAATGAGCATAAAGGAAGAGATAATTCCTCCAACAATTAATTTAGAAAAACCTGATCCATTATGTGATCTAGATTATGTACCTTCTGTTGCTCGCCAAGTGAAAATAAATATAGGTCTATCTAACTCATTTGGTTTCGGAGGTCATAATGCAGCTATTGTTTTAAAGAAATACGAGTAAATAAACTTTCTCCCGTCAATCTGACCGGTTCCTCTAGAAACGGTTAGATTTATTCAATTAAATGGCCCGATTGCTGAATAAGAAAGAATCCTGCACATCAACATAGAATTTTGATTACACTTTTTTACATATTATCAATCTTTATTTTAAATCGACAATTAGAGGTATCTAAAACGAAGAGGAGCAAGGGGAATCTACCTATTACTATAATATTGATTTCCGTTATATACATTAGTATGATAATAAAGTCAGCGTTATAGGGGTATAACAGACGACATTCACTTTTAAAATCATAAAATCGGATTCACTTATATGAAAGGTAAAAGCCCTCCTAATTAAAGGAGGGCTTTTATCTTTATTGTTGAAATACAAAAATAAACAGGGTCAGAAAAATAATAGATAAAACTTTTCTACATAACCTTTAAAAACACATCTTATTAAGGTTTATTCTGAATACGTATTTTTAACCAAAAACAAAATATCAAGTATGTAGTCAACAAGTTCGGAAGGTCATAGGGTACCATACCTTAGCTTAATAGGGCATGTGATGGGCCCCCTACATAACCTTTCTGCATAATTTTTCCTCGCTAAATTTTATATTTATTAATATTTAAAGGGCAACCTTTATAATCGAATATACACACTAAATGATATAATTAATTATTCTGAATCCTTTTGATAAATATGCTACAGCATTTATCTTTTATTACCTATCGTGTTAATATAATAATATACAGTTTATTAAATATATTTTGAAGGGGTGGAAAAATGATTAAATTCAAGAAATTATCTACATTATTACTTGTAAGCGCTTTACTGATGTTGCCTACAAGTGCAAGTGCAGCAAATCTGTATGGTGTTGTGAGTAATAAATGGGATGGAAATGGTACTATCCAGGAAGCTGTAGATATCGATGGGGATACTATTTTTGTTGGGAATTCTACTGATTTAGCTGTATTAAGCACTGAATCTGGTGGATCAATGGTTTCACATGAAAAGAACAAACCTTCTTTTCCTACAAAAGGCATTGTAAAAACATCTGATGGTAACTTTTTTATTGCGGGTACATCAGGAAAATGGAAAGTTGTAGATTCATCTGCAGGTTTAGTTGAACAAGGGCAATTATCTGACAAACGTAATCCGAGATTTGTTAAGAAACTATTGGATGGAAGGCTTTTATTAGTTTACGATAAAGGTTATTATGCTATTCTTGATGGTGATTCTTATGGCGTAACACGAACAGGAAAATGGCCAAATGATTGGAATATTAACGATTCAATTCAGTTATGTGGACACCTGATCTTGATGGTAGGTGATAAAGGAAAGTATCAAGTCATGTCACTAACAAATGGAAACGTAATCAACTTTGGGGATTGGGGATCAACAAAACATGATATTACTTCAATTGACAGACTTTCTGATGGTACTATAATAGCTGTTGGAGAGGGTGCAAAATTCGCCCTTTTTAATAAAGAAGGGGAAAAGATTGAAAGTTCAGAACTGACTGATCAAGAAAGTAAAAATTATAAATGGAATAAAGTGGTGGCCCTCAAGGATAAACATGCAATAGTAATTAGTTCCACTGGTCAGATGCTTTTGGTTCAGATTGATGGAAATAATAAAATTTCTGTTAAAGCAAAAACAAAATTAAATAATTATACTTCTAGCGGCACTGTAGTAAAAATTAAAGATAATCAAGTATTCGTTACCCTTGCTAGTGGTCGATATATGGTTTATCAAGCAGATTTATAAAAATTCGAATTCAATAGTAAAACCTTTGAAATGCAACAACCTTATTATTTGTATAAATAAATTAAAATATAAAAATAACCAGGGGGATTATTTTGAAAAAAATATACTTATTTGTTGGTTTTTTGATGGGGTTTATGGTAGTTAATTTGGATGGTATTAAAGTTGAAGCTGCTGAGCTAAATATAGAACAAATAAAACATTTAGAGTCTTTAGGTTTCACTAAAGAAGAAATTTCGGACATGCCTGAAATGGAAATAATGAAAAACTTAGAAATTGATGGTCAAGTTGTAGCTACCAAAGAAAAGTTTATTAAAGTTACTGAAAATGGAGTTAACAATTCAAATAAAGAAATTGAAATTGATAAGAACACGTATTTAAATGAAGTTCAACTAGAAGAAGCAAAAAGAGTACAAAAAAGCAATGGTGTGGCAAAACTTTCTAGCGATACGAATACCACATCTTATAAAAAGGTTACAACTAATATTGTCTCTTTAAAAGCAAAACAAAAGTACAGGGTAAAAACTTCCATAGAATGGAGTGTTATGCCTAGTAATAGAAAAATAGATGTTATAGGTACAGGTGTTAACAGTTCTTTTTGGGCTCCTTCTCCAGGATCACAATACGGACAACAAAAATGGAAGCTAAAGTATGATTGTAATAAAACTAAATCTAAGAATGCAACTTATACGAAGGACAGCAACAAATGGTCAAAAGGACCTTCTGGCTATGCTTTAAATATTGATTTACCTAATGATGTTACTAAATCCTACGCTTGTTATAACGAAAAAGTACTAACTTTATCCGCATTCTCTTATTATACAGTTGAGAAATTAGCAACTACTACTCAGATAGATGCTTATGGTAAGTACTTGCATCAAGAAACAACATTCCAAGTTTCTCCGTCTATATCGTTTTCACCTCTTACGTTTGGAGTTTCAGCTAGTCAATCTGATAAATTTACAGAAACTACTACACATGCACAAGTGAAATTCTAAAAACTTTTAAAAAGATTAGCAACTGCTATATTGCAAGGAATAAGAGATGTAGCTCTTATGGAAAACAGAATGAAAGAAGCATGAAAATCTAGTTAATTTTCTGAAGAAAATTTTAGTAACGCTTCAACTAATTTAATTTGAAACAAAATTAAATAGTAAATAATTAAAAAGGAGAGCCATGCTCTCTTTTTTTAGTCCTCAGTAAAATCTTATTAAATTTGGAGTTTAACTAGAATGTAATTTAATTCTACATAAGTAACAAAAGATATTCATGAAGGATCTACTTTCTCGTCTAAATTGTTTAGAGACCTATGCCTTTATACACTTTTTCAAAAGTGTATAAAGGCATGAAAGTAGGAACTAATTTTGTAGTGTGAAATGCTCTACCATCTACAGAAACAGTTCAATTAGTACTTATTATCCTGGCCACACATCCAGATAAGAAAATGGGCACTTCTTTAAACATGGACACCTACTACAAATGTATTCTTTGCAGTACCATTAGGTATACCAAGAGCTCTATTTGTATTGATAATAGTCCCTCTTGGAAATCTAGTCCAGAGTAAACATGGCTACATATAGATGGATGCACTGCAGCAGTAGTATATTGACGTGGTGTTTGAGAATTCCTTAGGATATACAAATGTTAAGATTTGCGTGCTAACCCCTATAATAAAACCCTATAAATGTTAATATGTATTATATATGGTATATATTCGCTTTATGAAAAAGGGGGAATATTATGACTGAAACAAACAAATCTTCAGGAATCAATTTAAAAGAAGCTGTGAAATTTTCTATTATAATCCCTGCGCACAATGAGGAAAAGTATATTAAAAAATGTTTAGATTCGATTGCAAAAGCATCAGAAGCATATAAAGGTCAAACTGAAGTTATCGTTGTTTTAAATCGTTGCACAGATAAAACAGAAGAAATAGCAAAGTCTTATAATTGTATTACATTAAAAAACAACGATAAAAACTTATCCAAAATTCGAAATGCAGGTGCCCAAATAGCTAGTGGAGAAATAATCATTACTATAGACGCTGATACCCAAATGACAGAATCTATGTTGTCTAATGTAGATAAATATTTAGCTTCAGGTAAATACATTGGCGGTGGGGTAACTGGGAAATTTGAAAGAATGTCTTTAGGAATATTCGTTTCTGCAATATTATTAATAATCCCATTACTTTTTAAGTATGGAGCTATATCTGTAGGGATTTTTTGGTGCTATAGAAAAGACTTTATAGCAATCAATGGATTTAATGAAAATATGCTTATGGCAGAAGATGCAGATTTTGCTAAACGGTTAAAAAAATGGGGAAAGCAAAATCAGAAGAAATTCGGTACCATTAAAAATGGAATGATAACTTCATGCAGAAGATTTGATACATATGGCGACTGGGCTTTACTTAAAAATCCAAAAGTAATTTTAGCCTATCTAAGAGGAAATGATAAAAAATACGCAGATAAAACATATTATGATAACCAAGAAAGATAAAGGCGAAGAATACCAAACAAATCATCGTCAAGTGAACTAGCAAACTAAGATAAATAAAATTCAACCAAACTAAAAGAATCTTATTTATTTAGGATTCTTTTAGTTTGGTTGAATGTAGACTATTAACCATATGCTCGGGGTATCAAAAATAAAGGTGTGAAAGAATTATGAAAGAGTATGCGAATGCAGAAGAATTAATTAAAACAATCGATAAAGCTTATAAGAAATTTATTGAAGAATTTAAGGTGATTCCTGAAGAGTTGAGAGGTAAACATATCTCTGAAGTGGACAAAACTCCTTCTGAAATCCTTTCTTATCAATTGGGGTGGATTAACTTGTTATTATCATGGGAAAAAGATGAACAAGATGGACTTGACGTACAAACACCTACTCCGGACTACAAGTGGAATAACTTAGGTGGGCTTTATCAATCTTTTTATGAGCAGTACGGTAAGTTAACCTTAAAACAGCAAGAGGAAGAATTAACAAAGTTAGTTCAAATGTTAATTGATTGGATAAATGACCTTTCTGAAGTAGAATTATTTCAACCAGAACAAAGAAAATGGGCCACAACAAAAGCAAAGTGGCCTATTTGGAAATGGGTGCATATCAATACAGTTGCTCCATTTACGAATTTCAGAACTAAAATACGAAAATGGAAAAAAACAGTCTTAAAAGTGATTTAAGAAAAGCAGATATCTAGACATTTAGACGAAAGGTAATAAAGTCTATTTCTTATATATGGGTTAGCTTCAGAAAAATGTGGATTTATAACAATAAGGAAATTCCAATATTAAACAAGCCTAACTTCTCAATTTAATGTAAAGAAATTAGGCTTGTTGTATTTAGTGATGAAACCCATTATCACATTTCGTATCATGTGGCATAGGCCCATCCAGGGAATTAAGAAAGGCAACAGTCTGTTTGAGGTTTCTCAAAAATAAATGCGCAAGATCCATGGAAAATCCATTTCGAACCACAACTCGCATAATTGTCACCGCTTCCATATCTGGAGGCAATGGATAGGCGGGTGCTTGCCAACCGAATACACGCAATTGTCTAGATAAATCATAAAGATTCCAGTTTGATGTGTAGCCATCTTTCAGTCGCCAAGCGAAAACCGGAATATCCGACCCATCGGATAAAAGTTCGAACGGTTCCATCTTCTGAATGGCCTTGCTAAGAAAAAGAGCGACTTTTTGGGTAGCCTTTTGGACATCATAGTACCCACTTTTCCCTAAACGTAAGTAATTATAATATTGCAGGAGCACTTGTGCACCGGGACGAGAGAAATTCAGGGCAAAGGTCGGCATATTCCCGCCCAAATAGGAAACGCGAAAGATTAGATCCTCAGGGAGATCTTTAGCTTCCCGCCAAATTATCCAACCCAATCCAGGATAGACTAATCCATATTTATGTCCGGATACATTGATGGACTTCACCCTTGGTAATTGAAAATCCCAGACTAAATCTGGTTGGAGAAATGGTGCTATAAATCCTCCCGAAGCTGCATCCACATGCATGGGAATATCAAGACCAGTCTTCGCCTGTAAATCATCCAACGCTTTCGAAATTGCGGCAACCGGTTCGTAAAGACCGGTATAAGTTTCACCGAGAATCGGTACTACACCAATCGTATTTTCATCCACGGCTGCGAGGACCCCCTGAGGATCCAATTGAGGATGTTCAGGGCTAACCTTCACATAGCGTGGTTCAACCTCCCAATAATTCGCGAATTTTTCCCAAACGACCTGAACAGCAGCACTAAACACAATATTGGGACGATCTACCGGCTTCCCTTCGCTTTTACGTGCATTTTGCCAGCGTCGCTTTAAGGCAAGCCCACCGAGCATACATGCTTCTGACGATCCAGTTGTTGAAACGCCCATAGTCGTAAGGGGGCTGGGCGAATGCCAGAGGTTGGCTAAGATACGGACACACCGCTCCTCAATTTCAGCTGTCTGTGGATATTCGTCCTTGTCAATCATGTTCTTGTCGAATGATTTTGCATATAATTGCTCTGCGGTAGGCTCCATCCATGTACTAACAAAAGTTGCAAGATTCAGGCGGGCGTTGCCATCAAGAGCAATTTCATCATGGACGATTTGATATGCTGTTTCTGGTAACATGCCTTCATCAGACATATGAAAGCGTGGAACGACGGATTCTCCTTCGCGGGCAAACAAAGGATTTACAGAAAATTCGTGAGGCAGCTCTTTTTGCATGTGAAGTGGTAGAGATTGTGAATTATCTGGCATAATAACTTTTCTTTCATATGTATCGTTTTGAACTTCTGCTTTTCGATCCTGTGGCATAAAAGCCCCCCCTTAATTAAGTTTTTAACAAACATATTATTTACAAAAAATCATTTGTTAAACCAAGGGGACATAAAGCTTCAAGCACTTTTCTATCAATCTTTATTTCAAAGCTACACGGAACCCTATGGTTATAATTCAAAGGAGTGAATAGTCGATTCATTCCTTACTGAAACTTACCAAGCACTTTCTGGTCAATGAGGACATGTAACGTTCCTTGATTCAGATTGCGCGATTCTGGTCTGGAGGGAAGGACTGTCGTACTGTGGTTCGTCAGTTTAAACGCGGATTTCGGGATGATTCCGATGCCGAGGCTGGCTTTCTGACAAATCTCGTGGATCAGTTGGTCGAATCAGTAGTAAATGACCAGGGGTTGCTCGCGCAGCTCTTCGAATTATTGTTTTATGCCTTATTCAAGTTGTGAAATTCATTTTTAATGTTAATAAATCGGAATATTCTTTCTGCTATTTCTACAGTTGTAATCTATTTACATATAAGGTTATAAGGATTATATTGGCAATGTAAGTGAAAACAATAGATGGAAGGGGATGTTTTTTATGTTTAAAAAAGCAGCACTAGGGATTTCATCGTTAGCAATCACAGCGTTTGTAGGATTAGGAATGGCAACAGAGGCTTCTGCCGGACCAGCAGCACCACTTACTTCATTAAATGTCGTACAAGTAGAATCTGAACTGGGCGGAGTAGAAACGATTAACCAGAACAGCTTTAGCACTTCACGTAATCACGGAGGAAAATACTTATATATTACCACGAAAGAAATGGGATATGGCCAAAACCCATTTGCTAAAATGAATGGATCTAATGTAAAAAGTATTGGATCCACTATAATTGGTGGAAGACCAATCGTTGGCTGGTATTATAAATGGGATGCTTCTGGGCACCAACAAGGAACATTTGAGTACCAAAAGACATCTATAAATGCACCATTTAATACAATGCGTACATCAATTTATATCCAATAGTTTTGAAAGCGTTCGCACATTTAAATAGTCAAAGAAAAGGCACTCCTAGGAGTGCCTTTTCTTTGACTTGAACCATGTTCATATATATATTCTCATCCCATAAAAAACACTTCCTATAAAAAAGGAGGGAGAAGGTGTCTTTTATCTCTGTGTTTCTTCAAATTTTCGTTTTTGAATATATGCTTGGGCATGAATAATTTCTTCCTGAAGCTCTTTTAATTCTTTTATAGATTCTGATTCAATAGCCATGTAAGTAGTAACTAAACTGATCATCATATCCATCTTCTCTACTATATTTTGAATGACCTGTTCAGATTGCTCTTTTTTAGGATGTTGTATTGCTATTAAAGCATTTTCTATATAATTGTTCTTTCTTTGCTGGATATCATAAATAAACTGTTTTGTGTTTGAGTTCATTTGCTATTCCTCCATTTTGGATATACTTCTATTCTATCATATTCGAATGGAAAATATTAGATTATCCTAAATATACACCTGTCCCGCACATCTCCTCAAATATACAAACTAATCCTTTAATGTAAAGGAAGCTAAGAAAAATTTTTATAAAGAAAAAGCCGATTTCCCTATATATTAAGGGTATCGGCTTTTGTTCATATTCTTTTACTTAATTAATTTCTGACATAAAACTTATAATAATAGCATTACTTTTACTAGCTAGGAAAGGGTTGATACTGTACATTTTAAAATATCAATTAAGCACTAATATTTTGGTTATGCACTGTTTCACCTTTATGGGAAACATAACTGTGTGCTATCATTCCTAGCATTATTACAAACATGCCACACCAAGATAAAATAGAGGGGAATGAAGAATGTAATAAGATTAGTTCTCCAATAACAGCAAAAAGCACCTCCATAGATTGTGTTGCTTCAACAGTTGCAAGTTTCTGCATATCTCCTTTAACCATATCAGTAGCTTTAAAAAATAAGATAGTTGCAATTACACCAGAGCAAATAGCAACTAAAATTGATTGCATAGTTTGCTCCTTACTAGGTATTCCTGCTGTAAAAAGACCGTACAAGGATAATAAAAACCAAAATGGTAAGCTAGCTAATGTCATTCCAAGGACACGTTGATAAGCATCTAGACGATCTCCACAAACCTCCATCATCTTACGATTGCCGAGTGGGTAAGCAAAAGAAGCTACAATAACAGGGATAATACCTAACATAATATCTTTTACAGCAAGCGATTTTGCTTGTTCCATTTGCATAAGGAAAATACCAAGAAGAATAATTAATGACATACACATACCCTTCATTGGAATTTTTCCTCTTTTCTTAATAATTCCATCTGGTGTTTGATAAGTTTGGATAAAAAGAGGAGCTAACAAAGATCCTGATATAATAGTAACTTGCCATGTCCCCGCAATAATCCATCCTGGTGCATGTGCAGCGGCAAAACATAATGGAGCATAAAATAGACCAAAACCTACAAAACTCCATAAAAACCACGCACTTAAATCCTCTCTCATAACTTGTAATAATACTTTTAATTTTTTTTGACTCATAACAAGAAGTAAAAGGAATGGAAGCATAAAAATAAACCTTAATGAAGCACTCCATATCCAGCTACCACCTGATAATTCCATTGCTCGATTTAATATAAATGTGAAAGCAAAAAAGAAAGCAGCACATATACCTAAAAAAATAGGGCGCATATTTCTCATCTCAATCTGTCTCATAAGTCATTAATTTCTCAAGACTTAACCAGTTTTGTTCTACAAGATGCGCTGTTGTTTCTTTATCTTTATTTTTGCAAGCCTCTATAATTTGCTGATGTTGTTCTACTGACTTTAGACCATTTATAGAAGTGAACTGAGAAATTTCGAGACGTTGAATCTTAGATATACTTCGTTCTAACGCACGAATGATTTCAGGATTTCCTGCCACATCTAAAAAAACATTGTGGAATAACTCGTCAGCTTCAATTGCTTTTATAATATCTTTTTTCTCAATAGATAATAGTAAAGCCTTATTACTGAACTCTAATTCTTGAATATCCGACTCTTTTAATAATGGTACTGCTAAACGAGCAGCTAACGAATGTAAAACTGCTACCACAGTAAAAGCGTGTTTCGCCTCCTCAATATTTAATGGTGCAACACGAGTAACTGAACCGGGAATAGATTCAACAAGTCCTTCATCCTCAAGGCGCTTCAACGCCTCTCTAACTGGAGTACGGCTAATTCCAAATTCTTCTGCTAATTCTTTGTCATTTAAGCGTTGCTCCGGTTGCAGCTCTAATGTAACGATTGCTTTTTTCAAAGTTAGATATACTTCATCTCTAAATGACATACGTTTAATGGGTTTAATAATATCTTTTTTCATAAAACCAATATATCGGATATTGGTTTTATGGTCAACTCTAATTTTTCAATAAAATATACTCGATTATCAAATTCTAAAAACGACCGTTTAAGAAACTCTATTTAGTTTTAACAAAACTTAAAAAATACGGCCAAAAACTAGTTCTAAAAATCATTACCAAAAACAAAGTATCATAACAAACATCAAATACCGTTTAAGGAACCTTCTTAACGTATGAAAAAACAAGTTCTTTAAAGAAATAAATCCTTAGCCTACGAAATTTGCGTTTTATTGGTGGGACTCTCTAATTAATTCGCTTAATGGATTCGGTCTCGTCTATTTTAGATAATATTTTATGTGAAATGGAGATATTATTTTTATTTCGAATAGATTTCTTGCGAAATATGTATCTAGATCCGTATTTTAATTTAAGTGTGATACGATAATTGTATATATGCATTTAGATGGTAAAAGGGGATGAGTGTTGATGAAAAAACATACAATGGTAAACGGAAAACTCCTTCAGACAGTTTGTAAGAACGCAACATCGAAACCCTGGAAAATACGAGCATGATGAGATTCTTCATGAAGTGATGAATCAAATGCAGGAACGTGAAATTTGGATTCCGTATGGTGAAGTGAAAAAATACTATGTAAGCAAAATAGGAAAATGGTTTAGAAAAATAGAAGATGGATGGGAAATACAAATAGATAACAATGAGCAGCAGCAAGTATTAAAAGAAAAGTAGATACAATCAGGGGGCGTATTTCATGTATAACTTACAAGAAGATATGTATGAACAATTGAAAGAGAAAAAAGGGGAAGTAACTGTATTTTTAAAGAATGGTGTTCCAGTACGTGGGCAGATCCTTGCAACAGATAAATTTACTGTCCCAATGATGGTTCATGGTAAGAAACAACTAGACTACAAGCAAATAATTTCTACAATTCTTAAGTAATTCTTTTTCTTTTTTTCGAGAGAAGAGGAAAAAACAAAAAAATAGAAGATTGAGATCAATCTTCTTAAAAAAGGAACAGATGACAGATTACTACTCCAACTCTTAATCAATTATAAATAAGCACATATAAATATTCAATCCATTCCGAGTTTTCTCAACACATTTTTCTTATTCTTAAATTATAATATGGGTAATTCTTTTTATTATTATATGTTTGTTCTTTCCTGTTGCAGAATCCTTAAGCTATTAAGGATTCCTTTTCTTGTATCTAAAATCCAAAAATAAAAAGATAAGATCCGGAAACACGATCTTATCTTTAGCACAAGGAGTAAACAAAAGGATAACCATCATATTGTTATTATAATTTATTTTTTGTTAATTTTGAATATTAGAACTGTAATTAACAAGTATATCTATATTGAGAAATTTATTACAAAATTAGTTATAAATGATTCAAAACTCCAATGTAAACTTTTATTGAAGCTTATTCCACAAACGCACCCGTTTGTTAATTTTTTTACTGTTTGAAAGCCAAACTTTTTATATTGATTCATTTATTGGAAAAACCGAAAGTCTTAAAATCCCTCTATTACATATTTATTTTTGGAAAAATAGCCTAACTCCAAATACTAATAATACTGTGCCAGTAATACCTTCTATTGTACGGTTCATCTTTTCATTTCTTAAAAAAGTTCTTAATTGACGTATTAGAGAGATATAAAGTAAATACCATATTGCGGTCAAAGTCGTAAATGTGAGTCCCAACAAAAGAAATTGGAAGAAATGACTTTGATTACTCACAATAAATTGGGGTAGAAAACTAAGGAAAAATACAGCCGTTTTTGGGTTTAAGATTGCCGTGGTAAATCCTTGTCTAAAACTTTTAACCGTTCCAATGTCCTTAGAGTTTATTTCCACTGAACCTGACATATCTTCTTTTTTAGAAAAGGCACTTTTAATTGACTTTACAGCTAAATAAATTAAATAAAATGCCCCAGCATATTTTATTAATGTAAATAGCATAGCAAATTTCATTAAGATAGCAGAGAGTCCTAGTGTAGCCATTATTGTATGAAGCATCATTCCAGATACCGTTCCTAAGACGGTCTTTATCCCACCATTTCTACCATGAGAGATAGTGTTTTTTGTAACTAAAGCAAAACCGGGACCAGGCATCATTATAATAAGGAGTGCTGTAAGGATAAATAGCAAATAATTTTCCATATTCTAGTATTCCCTTTCTAATTTTTAGTTTCGCTTATAGTATAGCTTTTTTCCTTAAAACAATAAATATGAAAAGTATGATCAGGATAGTATCATAAACTTTCAAGGTGTTGTAATTGAATTATAGAGGGCTTCACTTGAATAATGTTCTTCTGTAAATGAGCGTTTTAATGAAATGGAAATTATATAAATAATTAGATTTTTATAGAAGGATAACTCAATTAAATAAATTAAGAGCGTTTTTTAATTACTTTTCTCGGAACACTCTTAATTTTCTTTTGTTTATTGAGGGTATTAGTATCAACTTGACCAAATATTATCAAAAAACTACATTGATAAAACACACCTCAAAGCTATGCATACATTTTCTTTAGACAATTAGCTAAAGATCATCTAAGCTGTAATTTTATGAAAATATAATATCTGATTTCAAACGTAATTGGAAATAAACGCAAGTCTATGACCTGTTTTTACACGTATCTCGGCTTTACCCCATATTGATATAAAGGCGTTATCCTTTCCTATGATTTCTCAGAAAGAATAACGCCTTTAGGGGGTATTTTGTCTAGTTAGCTTGATGGCGATGTGGTTTTACGCCCTTATAAATGTTACAAAAATCTTTCAAATAGCTCTAACTTGCACAATGCTTCCCGTTAATATAATACGCTGATTCTGTGAAAACCGTAAATACAACCTCTACTTCTGGAAGTCCAAAATCCATTACATATGTAGTAATGGCCTTGGCAAATCGATCACGAATTTCCTGTCCACGCTCGAACCATTTCACTTCAATAAGAGGAAATGCTTCTATTTCTTCTCCATTGAATACAAACGTAGAACTTGGTAGTTCCAACGTAAAATTATCCGTACCACACTCACAAATCTCTGCGAGCTCTTCTACTAATGGCCTACTTAAGTGTTTTAATTGTTCAGTAGTAATTCCACGAAACACAACATGCGGCATGTGAATCCCTCCGTTAGATAGCTTTATATTTGCTCACATCATAGCATAATTTATTTTGCTACACTAGAATCTATTGATACATTTCAATGACATTCTTAAGAATGATCATATGTTATTGAAGCAATACAAGTATTGTAACTATTTAAAACATATGAGAGCTCGGTAATTGGATAAATAAAAAATGCCTTATAATTCTCCCTGTAAGGAGGCATAAGGGGGCCTCTATTAGGAAAGGGATGGTGCGCTTATATATTTTAAAAAGAAAAGACACCCTAAAGTGCCTTCCTCCGACTTGATAACCACTTTAATTTTAATAACATCGGATTCCCATCCGAATATTATTTTACCACGTTAAGTAATGTTGGTCATTGAGAAAGTCAAATACGTAGTGTTCATATATAGTGACCCCTAGGATCAAACAAGATTTAATACAGTTTTTTTGTTGATCCAAAAACAAACGATAAACCTAAAACCGCGCTAGAATAGGAATGTATGAAAAAATGCATAGGTCCATAGAACGAAAAAAGGAGGTTTCCTTGAGAGAGTAGGGTTCCTCTTTTTCCTTGCTACTTATAATGAGACGTTATATCAACCTAACATGTATAGGATATACACTGTTCCTTATTCAACTAAATGGCAGGTTAGTTGAATTGTATTTTGGTCAATATGGGAATTTTCGGAGGCCCTCTAGAATATAAAAAATATAGATTGTATTGTAGGGGGTATATAATGAAACAAAACATTTATGATAATCCGTTTTTCTTTAAAAAGTATAAGTCATTACGTGAAGCTGGATTTACCTTTAATGATTTTGTTGAACAGCCAGCAATTAAATCTATAATTGCTAATCTTACAGATAAGTCTGTATTAGATTTGGGATGTGGAACTGGTCACTTTTCTATGTACTGTGTAGAAAATGGTGCCTCGAAAGTTATAGGAGTGGACATCTCAAGAAATATGATTGAACAAGCTGAAATGTATAACAAAAATGAAAAAATAGATTATATGTGTGTACCAATAGAAGAACTTAATTTGCCAAATCAAAAATTCGACTTAATAACAAGTTCTTTAGTTATACATTACATAGAAGATTACTCACATCTAATTAAGAAAATAAGAGGTCTGTTAAAAAATGATGGTGAATTTATCTTTTCAACAGAACATCCAATAGTAACAGCTCGAAAGGAAATGAATAATTGGTTTAAGGATAATAATGGAAATGGATTACATTGGGCATTAGATAATTACCAAGAAGAAGGAAAAAGGGAGGAACATTGGTGGATAGATGGTGTTGTTAAATATCACAGAACAATTTCAACATTAATTAATACTCTTATAGACAACGGTCTTGTAATAGAGAAAATTATTGAGCCAGAGTCAACTCCAGCAGGATTAGAAAAAATGCCAGAATTAATAAATGAAAAACGGAGACCATCTTCTATTATCATTAAATCAAGAAAATATTAAGGTTGAACCCCCGTTGATTAACTACTGGCTTTATTTTAAAAAAAGAGTAAAATTTTTTTCTAATTTTAAAAGTAAGATTGTGAAGAAATACACTTAAACTAACGGGTGCTTTAAGTGAGCAAGAAACTAAAAACT
This sequence comes from Bacillus cereus group sp. BfR-BA-01441, assembly GCF_022663075.1. Lineage (NCBI taxonomy): Bacteria > Bacillati > Bacillota > Bacilli > Caryophanales > Bacillaceae > Bacillus > Bacillus cereus group sp. BfR-BA-01441. Next base: position 98,314 of record NZ_JAKUEU010000008.1, on the reverse strand, counting down.
TTTAACTTCATCTTTTGAAAATTATGTAAATAAGTTGTCCATATGGACAGCTTATTGTGTTTTTAGCTTAGTGTGGGTTTTTTTCGAAATGCTGGCGGTACCCCATCGTCATCAAGCTAAAATTTTATAGTACCCTCAGAACAAGATTTTGTTCTAATTTGTAACTGAAAAAGATAACAGGATAATATATTTCTAATCATTTAATGGGAAGGGGATGTGATTGAGGTGAATAATGCATATAATGAAAAGACGCATACATCGATTAAACAATTATTAAAAAAGTTTTCACCAAAAGCTCCTGGCTTTGCATATATTGCTAGTTTTGATAGCGGAGTAACTTATAAAGGTGCGGTTGGCTTAGCTTCTATAGAGGGAAATATACCTATAACTACTAAAAATATTTTTAATATTGCCTCGGTTTCTAAACAATTTACTGCGTTTTCTATATTACTCTTAGAACAAGAGGGAAGATTGAGTTTAGATGATTCAATTGTAAGATTCGTCCCTTTTATAGGAACATATGCTGAACCTGTAACATTGAGACATCTAATTCATCACACTGGTGGACTAGTTGATTATATGGAATTGGCTCAAGCAGAAAATATTAAATTTACTGATATATTAACTGTGGAAGAATCGCTAAAACACCTTAATGGTCATCAAATTGCAAGGTTCCCTGTTGGCACAAAATTTGAGTATAGCAATACAGGATATTTTTTATTGTCACTAGTCGTAGAGAAGGTAAGCGGGAAGTCTTTACGTCGGTTTGCAAAGGAACGTATTTTTGATTCTTTAAATATGAAAGACACAACAATTGTGGATTGCTACCCAACTACTATATCAATTGCTAGAGGGTATTCAAAGAATGAACAAGGAGCATATATGGTCTATGAAAGCCCTTGGGAACATACAGGGGATGGAGCAGTTCATACAAATGTTGAAGACCTGGTAAAATGGGGAGAAAATTTAACTACAGGTACCGTTGGTGGAAAAAATCTCGTTAAAAGAATGAGCGAAATAGGTCCGAAAATTTCTTCAACTGGGGATACAATTATTGACAATGAAGATTATGCTTTTGGGTTAAGGCTTGTTGAAGGTTTTAACTTTCGATACTTGGAACATTCAGGAAGTTGGGCAGGTTACCGCTCACACTTCATGCGGTTTCCAAAAGAATATTTGTCTGTTGTGGTACTAAGTAACTATGATGAATTTGACTCTAAAAAATATGCTAATGAAATAGCAGGAATTGTTTTAGAAAAATAAAAAATAGGGCTTAGAAGACAGTATCTGGATTTGGTTAACCACACGTTGTTTTAGGTGTAATTGATTTTGAGAACAGAAGGCAAGCATAAATTTATGCTTGCCTTTTTTCGTATTAAAATGAACATAGATATTTGTATTCATACAGTTAAAAAATTAATTAGAAATTCTTTAAATATAGATTACTCAATGAGGTTGAATGTAATATTTTTTTAAAAAATATTACATAATATATATTCTAATTATTAGACTTAATTTTGTTGAAAATTGAAATATTAATTAATATTCCTATTGCTATTAAATTGACCATTAAAGAGCTTCCACCAAAACTTACAAATGGAAATGGGGTACCTGTAAGAGGAAATAGTCCTGTAATACCACCTAAATTTACAACAGATTGCATACCGATCATACATCCTATACCAATCGCTATAAAACTGCCGAATGGATCTACACATAATTGTGCAATTTTTAAGGAGCGAAGTACTATAGTCAAAACTCCAGCCAATAGAATAAATACACCAATAAATCCTAGTTCTTCAGAAACTATTGCCATTATAAAATCAGTGTGTGGTTCTGGAAGATAACCTGTTTTTTGTATACTATTTCCAAATCCACGACCAGTGATTCCTCCAGAACCAATGGCAATAAAAGAATTTACAAGCTGGTATCCATTTCCTTGCGCATCAACAAAGGGATTGAAAATCGTAGTAATACGTATCTTTTGAACTTCTGATAAACTATATTGAATCAAATAATATAAAATAGGTAACCATAAAATAGAACCGATGGTAGTTCTTTTGATTAGTAGATTTATATTTATTCCTGAGCAAAGAAATATGCTAAAACCTATACCTAATATTAAAAGTGCAGATCCTAAATTTGGTTGTTTAAAGATAAGAAAAAAAATTGTAGCTAAAAAAAATAAAAGTTTTCCCATACCACTCCAGTTATTTTTAGCTTGTTCTTGTCGTAGTGCAAAAAAACGGGCTGTTACAATTATTGTTCCTAATTTAAGAAATTCAGCTGGCTGTATTCCAAAGATCCATGATTGAGCATTATTTACCACTTTTCCTTTCCATAAAACCATAATTAATAAAAAAATCCCCCCAACCATAATACAGATAGAGATTATTCGTTTTTTCCATATTTCATATGGAAGTAAAGCACAAACTATTAACCCTATTGTTCCTAAAAGTAGCTTTGTTAATTGAGAATCAACAAAATGTCTACTGTTATAACCATAATGTTGGACAGCGACAATGGAGCTTGCACTATACATCATGATAATACCTAAAGTACATGTTATGAATAGGGGAAGGAGCAATAGATAATCGAGTTTTAATATTTTTTTCATTTTAATATCCTCCTGATTTAAAACAAAACATAATATTACATTTGCTAATGAATAGAATCTTGTTCTCGTCAATTACTAAATATGACTTGTGTTTAGGAAGATTCTATCGCTTACTCCCTGTTTTTTTACGCAAAAATCCCCCTAGTATGTAACTAGAGGGATTTAAAATGGCATGACTAAATAAGGCTTTTCTCCCCCTAGTAGAGCTTTGGCACTATACAACGTAAAGTAATGAAAATTCATTACTTAGCTATCTTAAGAAGAGCCTTAATCCGACAATTCCTGTTCTACCCATTGGCGTCTTTCGACATTTTTGGGCAATAGCCTGTGTTTGTATAGGAGCCTCACCTAACAGGTTCAGCAATATAAATTTTATGTATTTGTTTCGTGTGGCAAGCATAAATATATTTTTTTTGATTGTCAAGTAACCGTATTGCTAATTTTATATATTTTATTGTTTTATAGCCCTTTGAGAAATGATGCACGAAAATGTATGTAATCATTTCGTATAAATACATATTTTCGACTTGTAGTGTATAGTTCGATTAAGTAATTTAATCATATAAATTTGATAAATGGTAAAGAAGATTTTAATCATAAAAGAAGATTTTTTTAAGAATGTTCTTTTGATATACAGAATGACTAATTATTCATCTTCTGTTATAAAGTTGGAATTTGATTAAAAACGATAAGGTTCATATGTTTTATAACGTTTGTTCGAATTAAATCTATTTGAATTCTATGTTTTTTAAGAGGAATTTTAAATTTATAATAAAATATAATTTCATCTTCTATAAAAGATTTTTTTATGAATGGAATTGAAAGTCAGTTGACAAATATTAAATTCTGGTTTAAATTTTGAAGTAATTCAATAAGCTTTGTTAGGTGAGGCTCCTGTATAGAGAAACGCTGCTGCCCAAAAATGTCGAGAGACGCCAATGGGTCAACAGGAACGGTCGGATTAAGGCCCTTCTTAATGTAGCTGGTTATAAAAACCTATGCTATACAGTGCTAAAACTCAACGAGGGAGTGGTATACGATTTGATAGAAAGGCACCTCTGTGATTTTGGCAGAGCTGTCTTAATAATCATTTATTTGTATTGTGAAAAAACCTTTACTCCTTTTTGAGTAAAGGTTTTTCTGTTTAATTTTATTTATTTTTATCTTGTCTATATTCAAAAAGGAGGTAATTCTAATTAATGAATTGATTGCAATGTAACTATTATTGCTCTAATAAAAAATTTAAGACAGATAAAATAAAACAAAACCACTCATGAAACTCTAGAGTCTCCCTTAGCAATATGAGGAGGAGTTAACATGAAGAAATTATTAAAGGAATTACTTATAACCAAAAATAACTTGGATGCAGAGAAAGTTTTACGTCATCCATCGTATGATATTGCACAAGAAGTAAAACAGTTTTCAATTGAAGATCAAGTCATATTGCTAAATACGATTCCTGTATTAAAAAGCTCTAAAATTCTTCAATATATGAGTGCAGAAGAAAAATATAATATCTTAATTCACTTATCTGAAAACAAAGCTAAAAAGTTACTAAATTTACAACCGATTGATGAATTAGTAGATTTACTGCTAGCGGTTCATCAGGAAAAACAGGCTAAATTAATGGCGTATCTAGATAAAATCACAAAACATAACGTGAAAAAATTGATGACTTTCAAACCTGAAACGGCAGGAAGTCTTGTAACAAGTGATTTTGTTGCAGTTAGGGGGAATTGGTCAGTAAAAATGACATTGAAGTACATTAGGGAACATTCTAAAAATGTAGAATCAATATCTTATAGTTATGTTCTTGATAGTCATGGTTATCTTGAGGGAATCGTTTCCATACATGAGTTATTACTAGCAGCAGATGAAGAGATATTATCTACTATCATGATTCAAGAGGTAATTTCAGTACACGCTGAAGTTGATCAGCAAGAAGTTGTAAAAAAGCTACTGAATTATAATTTAGCGGCAATACCTGTCACAACAGCAAATAATAAAATGATTGGTATTATAACATTTGATGACGTAATGAATGTTATGGAAGCAGAAGCTACAGAAGATATTCAAAAGTTAGGCGGAAGTGAACCATTGAATCAATCTTACTTTGAAGCTAGCATTTGGAGCATTTTCTTAAAACGTCTACCATGGTTATTACTTCTTTTTGTTGCTGAGGCATATACAGGTACAGTATTAAAGTATTTTGAAGATGAAATTGAAACTGTAGTTGCCCTTGCTTTCTTTGTTCCATTATTAGTAGGTACTGGAGGGAATACAGGAACACAGGTTGTAGCAACAATTACTCGTGCAATTGGTATTGGAGAGGTGAAATTTAAAGACATTTTCCGTGTAATGAAAAAGGAATTTGCAATAGGTATGCTTCTCGGACTTGCACTTGGGGTAGCTGGGCTCACTCGCGCTTATATGTTAGGTGTTGGAACAGAAGTTGCACAAGTTGTAGCAATCACTTTATTATTTATTGTTATTTGGGCCTCTCTTGTTGCAGCTGTTTTACCTTTAATTCTAAGAAAATTAAAACTAGATCCTGCAGTTGTTTCAGGCCCATTTATTACAACATTTGTTGACGGAACAGGATTAGTAATTTATTTCATGGTTGCAAAAACGTTATTAAATTTGTGAATATACACTGAAGTAAAAGCGAAATGCGGAATAAGTATTTTGCCTTGATTGCTAAAATCTAGTGGAGAATTCAAGAATGAGGAAATCAAACACTTATGTCTTGAGATAAATAATATTTTAATGGATTTATTGAATGTAATGAATGCTGGAGGATAAAACTATGAAACATCTAAGAAAAATCTTCAAACGAATTTTGCTACTGTTGTCTATTTTCATGCTTATTGGCATAGGAATATTATTTGGTACTAGCTATGGCCGAGAGCTTCGTATAACAATGGCTGGGAGTATACTGACTTCTCAGCATCCACAATATGCGAAATATACATTCCTATCCCAAAAGGAACTAGATAAACTGCAAGATAGAATTAATCATCCGAAATGGTCAAACAGTGATGAGCATATTTATAAAAAAATAGCAGGAAAAAGATTAGAAGAATTAAAAAATCAGCCATTAGAAATTGATGTAGAAACGATTAAAAGTAATAAAGATAGTCGCTTTCTTTTCGAGGGAAAGTTAGTCACTATTAGTAATCCTTTCAATGTTAAACTTGTTAGCCATCAAGGAACACAGGGTGCTAACAGGGGAGAAAAAATTAGTGTAATGGCAAAACGTAATCATGCACTTGTTGCTGTGAATGCAAGTGGATTTGCAGATGAAACAGGAAGGGGTGGAGGAAATGTTGCAACTGGAATAGTAATAGAAAATGGAAAAGCTATTGATACAAATATAGATAAAAATACTCCTACAATTATTACAGGTTTAACAAAGTTTGGACAAATGATAACAGGAAATTATTCTACTCAACAACTTTTGGATAAACAAGTCGTTTCAGCAGCAGGATTTATGCCACAGTTAATTGTAAATGGAGAAAAAATGATTACAGAAGGAGACGGTGGCTGGGGTTCTGCTCCGCGAAGTATTATGGCCCAAAAAGAAGATGGCACAATTATGTTTCTAGTCATTGACGGTAGACAGACGCATAGTATAGGAGCTACGTTAAAAGAGTGTCAAGACATCCTATATGAAAAAGGAGCTATAAATGCAATGGCAATGGATGGAGGATCTTCAGCTACTCTATATTTAGGAGGAAGAGTTATAAATACACCTTCTACATTATCTCATGAAGATCGCTATTTACCGAATGCTTGGGTTGTAACAGCAAATCCGAAACAAAAAATAAGAATGACAATTGATGGGGAAAAACTACACTTATAAATTAGTAGGCTATGATAAGGAAGGGAAAGAAAAGGAATTAGAATTTTTCGCCCCAAAGATCCTTCGTAAAGACGCTTTTCTTCTCGTATATTATTCTGAAGGAAAAGGAGTAAAATCTTGAGGAGAAGTAAAAAAGATGAATTACGTGTGAAAGTGAAAGAAAAATAGACCGCTGATCATCCAAGTGCTTTATAAATTTTAACTATGTCTCTAATCAAGATCGTGTTTTTTACATATCGAATAATGTAGAATTCAAATTTTTAATTTCTTTATAATAAAATATATATTTAACTAGGGTAAAAAGAATAAGAGTCTGCAATGTGTAATTGCTAAACTCTTATTCTTTATTTTTTTCTATTCTTCTTAAACTATCTTTAATAGTTGTTTCCCAAAGTTGGGTGTATAATAACGCTGTATCTTGACTGGTATGTCTAAGTTACTGCATCACTTGTAATAAGTCTCTTTCTTCCAGATATAATTTATTTACAAATGTATGTCTTAATTTATAAGGATGCATTATTTTCATATACCTTAGTATATTTTGTGCTATATATCATAAAAACTTACTACTTTTAATGTGTTTTTGAATATTATCTCGAATCTCGGTTTTTACGTTATTTAATTTATTTGTAAGATAATTCGATTTTCCAAAAAAGTGTATAAGAAAAAGCGCTTATACTACTAGCTTTCAAAATTTAAAAGGTATAGCATGAGATTATTTGAAATTTAATCATTTCTCATTCCACAGTCGTTTAATTGCGGTCTCTCCATTAATAGAATTTATTTCATAAACATCTGGATTTGTAATTAAACTTCCTTTGTCAAAATCAAAGTTTTTATCGAGTTCATTAAACAAGAGCATCATTGTAAAACGATGTGTAATTAAAAATATATTTTGATGATTACTATTCTTCAGCTCTTCCATTAGGCTGTTCACACGAGATAACACTTCACCATTAGATTCACCATTTGGAAATTTATGTTCCATATCTTTAAAATGGTTCTTAAGAGCTCCCCATAAATCATTACCTTGATAATCACCTATATTACGCTCTTCCAAACGCTTATCTGTGCAAAACGTTTGGTCTGTTCGTGCAGTTAAAATTGCTGCAGTTTCGCTAGCACGTAAGAACGGACTGCTAATTATAATATCATCTTCAAATTTCGTGAAATTCGATAAAAATTCAGCCAATCTTTCTGCTTGCACTTTTCCTCTTTCGTTTAATGGAGAAACATGGTCATTAGAATCTGACTCTCCGTGTCTAATAATATAAAATTTTGGTGTCATATTTTTGCTCCTTTACAGACTCACTATGGTAATTTGGATTTGAACCAGATGATTGCCCAGAAAGTATAAGAGAACTTCAAAGAAAACCCAGAAAATAATAAAAGCTAGAACCCTTTGTTAATGAAAAAAGCACGATTACTACGATTTTTTGCTCCATTATTGCTAATGGGGATTGGGCCCAAATATGTTCGCGATTCAACTAAAGGCATGGTCACAAAATCTATTCTTCCCAATAGACCATTTTTATAGCATAAAAAAATATTATCTGGATTATTTGGTTTTTAATCGATTTCTTCTAAAGGGCTTTGGGTGTTATCAAATGTTAACAGATGTTGTTTTTTATTATTTCATGTAAAGTAACTTACATCAGGTTCACGTATAAGAAATATTAGTAAGTATTAATGAAAGTATGAAATGTACTTATATATCAAGTTTATTTTGGTAGGTAATTCGATGGAGGGTTACTTGGCTGCAATAGCGGCTCTCATGCTCATTACTCGTACATTCCAGCCTGATTTGTGCGGTCCCACCAGTTATCGATGTGATTTGTATATACGGCGGCTATATCGATACAAAGCCGGTGGGCCCCATCTCCTATAGCTTAACAATGGAAAGGACATGCCTTCTTCGTAGTGTAGCTAAGAGCTTAGAGGTCTTTCGAATGGTCTCCAAGCTTTCGGTATGCACTTTATACTACAATAGTCTATCATAATAGTTATATTAATTTATATGAATGTTATCTTACTCAATTTTTTTGGTATAAATAGAGAACAAACTTCAAAATATAATAGATGTGATTAGATAACTAATCGCAAACTGTGCTCAATATGTATAAATTTAAAAACTAAAGATCTTATGGAGGTAAAATGATGAAAGAATCTAGTTTTTCAGAGAATTCACAACCACCTAACACAGATTTGGCTTCAAGTATGCCAGATATCAGCAATCTTTCTCAATGTATCGATGATGTTAAAAATGCTGCATTTGACAGTGATACCGGTCCAAGTGATATAAAGGACTATAATGAGTTACGAGGAAAATTGGAAGCTTGTCGGGATAAGTTGCCTTCACTTTATCAAAAAGCCGTATTTGAACCGTTTATGCAAAAACTAAATGATATCGGACAAGCTGGATTTAATGAAATCCTTTTTCGAAATGATGGTTTATCCCAAGTAATGTTCGATATTATTCAAGCGATATTGCAGTATGGGGCAGCGTATAATAAAAAGGCAACACGCGCTTTTCAGGAGGTAGTTAGTGATATATACGATGGTTTTCTAAGTAAAGAAGATCGTATAGGAGTAAAACGACCAGATAAAAGCGTTATTCCTCCACTTGTAAAATGGGGAAATCCAGATTTGGGCCCATATACTATTCCGGTTGATGGCACTTCCGAAGCCTTTGGCTTGCAGACAGGGATAGTGAATCTTCCTCCCGTTAATGCTAGACGGGGTGTTTTAGCATGGGGTGCACTGGGCCATGAAACAGGTGGACACGATATTCTGCATGCTGATACTGGATTGCTTAAAGAACTTTCCACGAGTGTTTTCAATGCGTTGAACAATCAGAATTTGAACGATGGATTACCAGAATATTGGGCATCAAGAATTGATGAAACAGCATCAGATGTTTTAGGAATACTTAATATGGGACCTGCAGCTGGCATAGGCTTAATCGGATATTTTAGGGGTCTTCGTGCCGCTTCCCAAGGAAACGCTGAATTAAGTAATAACGGACCCACTAACGATCCACATCCAGCTGATATTTTACGGGGCTATTTAGCTGCATCCACAGTAAAGTTACTTAGTTTTGACGGTGCAAAAAATTGGGCTGATGTTATTGCATCAGAGACAGATAAAGACCTTAAAAAAATTATTCTCGATGGAACTCAAGTAAGTGCGGAGGATGCTCGAAAATCTGCAGAAATTGTTGCATCTGTCATTGCGCAATCGAGATTACAGGTACTAGGAGACCATGCGTTAAGCGAGATTCAGAATTGGGAAAATAAGGATGAGGCGATTGTTCAGCAACTGCGCTCAAATTTATCAGTCGTAAACCCATTGCCTAATAACTTTGAATCAAGCGTGTTTGCTACTCATGTTGTTGCTGCCTCTGTTGTTGAGGCATTATCTAGTAATGGTAATCTTCCAGTTATATTTGATAGGATGTTAAGTATGTTAAATATTTTGCATGATGCGAATCCTTCATGGGGGCCTTTACATATTACGCTTCCAGGAAACATATATCTACGTAAAGCTTATAGAAATTTCAGTTAAAGTATCAAGAATAAAATAGAAGAATTTAGAGGTACTTTTGTGTAAATAAGAATAATTTATTTTTAGCAAATATCTCTAATGATCTATCATGTTTAGAGGGATAAAAAGTAGAAGATCCACATGGTGAAACAAGACGTTTCTTAGTTTGCGTTAATGACTTGGAGGATATTTCTCTCTATTCTAAACATTGTTGTTACCTTTAAATAAAGTTTGATCAAATTAATACTAAATACCACTGATAAACAATTATAGAAAAGAGCGTGTTTTGAAAAAAGCTAATCAAAACATGCTCTTAATATTTTCAGTTGGTTTATTCTTTTATAAAAAAGTTTAATCATTTCCTAATAATTATATTCTTTCCTCTATATTTTTTAAAAGACCTTATTATCCATATTTGATTAAATTAACGATGTAAAATATTTGTTTAATCGAACAATAGGCTAAAATCCTTCGTGTTGTACTATATTTTCCACGTAATAAATAAGCTTTCTTTCCTTTCCCATAAAACAAATACGTATATCGGGTTAACATATCTTTTTCTGGCTCTCCTTGATTGAATTGACGTTGCACGAGATTCGGACATGTTTTGTGTTCTTTTGTCGCTTTTGCGATGTGTTTATAAGGGTTCGCACGACGAATCTTTGTCACAAGATTGTACGTACTTATTATACAATAAGTACGCTTGAGCTTCATACGAGTCCCCTTTGTATTTTCTAACATCATTTTGATGAAACGGGCAACGTGTTTTTTCTCTTTTTCGAAAGTAAAAAAAGTATGTATGCCCTAAAGACAGAAAGACGATTCTAAGGGAGAGAAATCAAAATTAAATCTGGAGGTTATTTACTATGGCTTTTTCTCAAGGTTTTGACAAGTCTCCTGCTCTTAATAAAGATCAAGCACATGCTTTGTTTGATGGCAATGGAGGTCCATTCAAGTTCTGTGGTTTTTATCTCGGTGGCCCTTGTTACCTAAAGGCTGATAGAGGTCCTAACAACGAGGCTATAAGTTTTACACAACAATTGCATCAAGATTATATAGACATTGGTTATAAACTGGGCTATATCTATGTCGGGCGTCAGGACCAAATAAATTGTAATTTACCCGGATCAGGTACCGGCACTACAGATGCTCAAGAAGCTATTGGGCTTGCAAAAAACATTGGTATTCCAGATAAAAGTGTTATTTATTTAGATGTAGAGGGTGGTAACAACCATTCTCCTTCAATGGTACAATACGTCACTGACTGGGTAAATGAAATAAACAATACTACCTCCCCTCAGTTTTTTCCAGGAATTTACTGCAGTGCGGGAAGCTCAGGATCGGTTGCCAAGCAACTTTACAACGCCGCTAATAATAATGCGAATATGTGGGTTGCACAATATCAATGCACCCCACAAAAGAGTTATAATAACAGTTGCTATTCAACAAGTTGTACAAATCCAGCAAGTATCAATGATTTAGATCCAAGTAAAATTTTTCAAGAAGTTTATATACAACAGTATGCAGGTGATGTTTTTGTTAACTATAACAACGTATGCGTCACAGTAGACATTAATGTTGCAAAATCAGACGACCCTAACGCGGTACAAGTTTAAAAGTATGGATAAAAACTAATTTAATTAATTAGGAATTCTAAGGCTATTTCTTAAAATGTAATGCTTAACCAATGGTAAACGTCAAGCAATTCTAAAATCAATCTTTATTGTATATTTTGGAGTTACTTAACGTTTACGAATAAGATTATCTTTTTATCTATTTATATAAATGAATTAGAAGAATTAGGGTTAAATGCTACTTACCAATGCCTATATCGAAGAAACTCCATGCCTTTCTTACTAAATTTACTCTTTTGTAAGTTTAGTTAATCTATACTTTCATGCATATTCTACTTATGTGTTGCGTTAAAGAAATTTGGACAAGGGAATAATATAATAAACAGTATTCTTTGATGAAACACAAGGAAGAAGAGGTTGACATGCCACAAGGAGCTACTGAAATAAGCACCTTAAAAGTTGGTGATCCGACACCGGATTTCACTTTGGAAGCTCATTCTAATCGCGTTATTTCTTTGAATGACTATCGCGGATAAAAAATGTATCTTACTGTTTTTACTCCATGTTCATCAAGATAATTGATTTCAATGCTCTCAGAATGAAAATTTCATATAGTTTTCAATTTTAATATTTTGGAGGCTTGTATGTAACTTTTTTATAATTTATAATCCGTGATACGAAATCTCTCATATCTTTATATTGATGAAGAAATCTCAAGAATGTTGAGTTAAGATAATAAAAAGTCGATTTCGTATTGGAAATAGACTTTAAAGTTATTGTTCAAGAAAAACATCTGTTTAGCTTAATAACTAAGACTTTATTGCATCTATAATTAAGGATGACAAACAAGTTTATCCCCCTGATTTCGTGGGTCATATTTCTTTGAACGAAAAATAATCCCATTGGTTCCATCCCACTCATTATAATGAGAATTCTCCTCTTCATCATAGTATTGAGGTAATTTTACTTCTAATCCAACAGTTTCAAACATTTTCCTTAAAGTTTTATAATTATGAAAGATTTTATGACGAGCTGCATGATGGTCTTTAGGTCCAGGTTCTTCAACTTGTACACCCTTTTGATATTCTTAATCTGGGAAATAGGAAAGTCTGAATTAGTATTATTATCAGAGGTCGGATGGAAGGGAAGTAACACTGACCGAGTGCTATATTATAACTCGCACACACATATATATTGAAAGCACAATCAAATTTAGGAATAAAGGGTGAAAAGATGGATCAAAGAAATGACGATAGAAAATATGGTTAGCAAACTATGCATGGTAGTGGACAGAATGGTCATGACGGTTGGTAGTAAATAAAAATAAAAGCGATCTAATTGATGGGGATTTTTACTTAAATTTTATCTTTATTATTACATTACCCTTGAATATTTTGTATATATTAGTATTTCTTACCATATTCATTAAACTCAAGCATCACAAAGCTAAACGATTACGCCAAATCCTAACATCTTCTCGGCCCACGTACCACAAAATAACAAACTAAAAAATGCAAGGGTGTAGATATCTCCAACCTTGCATTTTTCTTTAAAAATAGTTGATTATACCGAATTATTAACACTTAAAGCTACCAATCACTCCGCCTTTATCGTTATACCAATTTTCATTTTACAAGAGAATGATATCCATATAGACTATACGTTGATAGGTTTCCGTCGGTTGTGCACCATAAAATACGTCTATTTCTTTGACAACAAGTCGTAATGGATATCCTTGATTTTCCTCTGGAATGGCTACTTGGCCCTCCCATATGACCACACCATTCGCATCAGGGGAGCCAGGATGGAGCACTATTTCGTCTAAGTTCGGCACGTCCTCCCAACCTATGGTCTCATCCTCAATCTGAGAAAGTTGACGTTGAACTTGGACATTCATCAAACTCGTAGCAGAAATTACTGGATTGCTTTGTACGTTTAAGCTCTTTGCAGTATAGGTTACACCGCTTATCGTGAAATTGTAGACGCGAAGCTGGTTTGGGTCCTGTGTGACAGTTAAGGAACGATCGGGTGCAGTTTGAACGATGTCTGCAAGAACTACGGGTGATATGCGTAAATCAGCAGGAACGATCAACGAGTTTGGTTGGAACCGGACAAGGGCTAGACGAATAAACGGGTAATAGGCATTACCGGTATCAAATTCTAGGTCACAGTACCACATCTTGCGTTCCAAATCCCATTTTACTTCGAAGCAAACTACCTTTACAGGCTGGTTTGGGAGTTCAAATAAATGAACATCATAAACCTCTTTATAATTCTTGAAATCTTCTATCGTCGGCAGTGGAAGTACGGGTGATTCTTGGAGCGGATCTTGACCCCAAAAAGTCAAGTAACTGTAAATATCTTCATCTCGCTTAGGTACTTTATTTTCGACTAAAACAACACCCAGCATCTCACCATCTCCGGAAGACCACCATGGGCGGTCGAGATAAACGCGGACACCTCCCTTTCGCACACTCGTCACTTTTTCATCATCATCCTCATTTATATGTTGCCAAGAAAAAGAAGGTAAGGCGTATTTAACTAAAGGCTTAGAAGGCCTAGCGGAGCTAAGGACATCTATTTCAATCTCTTTAGTATCTCGAACAAGGTCCTCGTTAAGCATGTTTGGTGAGAAGTACTCACGGAAGCGTGTAGTAGCCCTGACTTTATAACGGATACGCCTGTACTTCGTATCCCCAAATCCATGTTTCGCCACTTTGCTTGCCAAATTCATTTGTTCTTGAATTTCTGGAGTAGCAGGTATTGTTAACAATGCCTTATATGCAGCTTCCGAAAGTTTACTGTTGAAGACAAGGCGTGATGCGTTTTTCTCTAAACGTAAGGCATTAGGGTTGTTTTTAACAATAACCTCTTTTCCATGGTCCAGCCAAATAGGTAATTCCATCACATGATCACGGAATGGAACAGGCTCTAATTCTGGTTCAAGTTTCGTTATATCATCAATTCTTTCGCCCCATTCAGCAAGAATATCCACTTTGGAAGTGCTAGGGATATGAACATAGATGTTTCCGAAGAGATAGGCTTCGGTACTATTCGGCCCACGTGCAGTTATTTCAAGAATAGGTTGTGCAGGAAAATCGAGCGGCTGCTGAACAGCGTGAACAAGAGTGATTTCCCGATAAGGAGTGAACAACCAGGTTCTTCCTTTTGAGATATCTTCCTCCAGTTGCAACAACTCCTGATCGGTCCAGTTGTTTTCGTCTTCCTTCACCCATTGCAAAAGCCCCAAATCCTCAAGATTTCCTCCAAACTCTGAGCTAACGCGAACGCCTGATACGATACTTGCCTTTGGAAGGTGGATAGTAAGAACGCGTTTTTTTTCGTCCCACAAAGGTATATAAGAGCCTTCAACTATACGAATGCGGAACGGTTTAACCTCATACCAAGGATTCGATGTTAAGTCAATATAAAACAATTCCTGAGGATCAAGACCAGGCAACCCTTGAAAAATCACGCTCGTGGCTAATGGGTCTGGCAAGTAAGGAATAACCAGCTGCTTCTCCGTGTGTACAGCATAGCCATCGGTCGATGACGGATCTGATCCAGTGTGAATAAAGCGCACGGATGGTAACGAATCATCATTGAATGATCCAGCCTCACGTGTAGCTAAGTAATAAACATTCTGTATGACGGCACGAATCTGATCCGGATGCATGCCGCTATTTTTAGCATCGAGGGCTTCATCTAGTAGTCCATGCTCTTCTATCATCTGAAGCGAGGCTTTAGGTGGTGCCACATGCCTGTCGTTAAAAGGCTGATAAACAGGGTTGGACGCAGCATATTCCTTTGCCGTTAGGTAATAGTTGCTTCGAATAACCAATCTCTCCAATGATTCACCTTCCGTATAGGCAGTTGTATCAGGGTTATTTAGATTGCCACTAGGGCTATATAATTGTCTAGGAACAAGTTCCGGAACATTAACCGGATCAAAGCGGCGGTATTTAAGGTAACCTATTGGTGAATGATTAAGTGATAACGCTGCTTCAATCTTTTTTGCCTCCTCCAAATTTGGTCCATTGCCTGCTAAATCAACTGTACGGACACGGAGTGTATAATCGTTTCCAAAACGGAGACGAGGCAAGGTTCCAGGCTCGACCATGAAATCTACCTCTAGTCCAAGACGTGTCATAGCTGTGTTCTTAACTTGCTGTGGCATAGTTTCAGGTTCATCAGGATTTGGAGCATTAGGAGTCCTGCTAATACTCTTGCCCGGTCGAGGAGCTGACAAACTCCAATTAAACCAAGTAAAAAGAGACTCGTGAATATATAGTTCATTAACGGGATCAAGAGTTTCAGAAGAACTTGTGACGCTTGGTTGTACAAACCCCTCGTCAATAATTTCGAATGCTCCTGCAGCGTTTAATATTTTATATTGGCCAAGCCGCCTATGCAGTGAATACCTATTTTCATTTTGATCAATTACATCTAGTCGGTACCCGCGTAAAAGATCTTCTGCATGCAGGGGTTCTTTTGAATGACCGTCGTTAAGCATCTGGTTCAAGTTGTTAGATCGGTTAAAGATATTGTTTAAATGTTCGGCATTCTTGTTACGTATAACAGAGATACCACCGTTACGCAGGGGTGAAACTCCGGTATTTTCGTCTGAATCAATGGGCTTGTCGGTCGAATCTTTTTTCTGTTGAGCCGCTACAGTTGCCGCAAGGTTCAAAGTCTTGAGTGCAGCACCATCCACATCAACTTGAACCAATTCAATCTCCTCTTTTTCAGGAATCCAAATACCTCCAGCTATTTCGTTTGTAGAAGAGTAGGCAGTAAATAGTTCTAGACCATTCACCTCCCTATAATGATAAGCCGTCCAGGGAGTCTCATCATCATTTTGTTGAGTAGGGAGTTTAGAAGACCAACTTGGAACGATCCGCAGTTTAAACTGGCCAGTATTATTATTTGTTTTCGGTATAGAATCAGCGGGTATATAAAGGTCTATAATCAGTCCCAAGCGGCGCAAAATCTCTGGATAATCACCTAAGGCAGAGATCATTTGATGAAAATCGATTTCGTTCTCAAAGTGAGCTTTGGCTTCAGGGCCGTCGGGCAGCTCTTTTGGATCAGTCCAGGCGGGACGATAGTGAAAAAGCATGGTTCGGTAATAAGCCTCTTGAACATCATGGTTACGGGGATCGCCTGGACCTCGAGTAAATGGAAATGGCGGTATTATCGCATTTCCTGTTCCTCCTTCAGCACGACGTCTGCGTGCTTCAACTTTGGCTTTTTCAAGAGATTTGTTCAACAGAATACTTAAGTCCTTCTCTTTTTTTACGTCAAAGCGATTGTGTAAATCGACCAGTTCATTGATTAATTGATAAATACTCACACATTCTTTCTTCGAATCTTCTCCATTTAAACGAACGGGAGGGACGAATGGAGGTTCTTCTCCATTCGACTCTTTTTTTGGTGGTATCAAACAAGGTAAGTCATAGCGTGCTTCTTTTACAAGTTTTCGATAAAAATTCTTAAGATACTCCAACACGTTTTTAACCGGATAACTTACGAGAGGCCGGTTGGAGTAGTCATCAAATTCGTGCGGGTGAACGGGAATATTTGACTCGAAAAGAGAACACCAAAGTTGTTGAATGGGAGGAGGTGTTACCCTGTATGCTGGTACCACTTTCTTGTGTGTTCCGTCATCCACCTCAATTGAAAATGTCGCTCGGTCTGGCTGCATAGAACATGCCCAGTTGAGAAAATCAGGAAATGAAGCTAAAGTTGTGCTTTGTTCCGAACGTAAACGTGGGTTTATGTAAACAGACAATCGTAAATTTCGGTTTTTTCCACCTGTTGTTATTCCATTGGGGAGAGCAATCCAAAGAATACTTTGATTTGTAACCATAAAAAACTCCTTTATCATTTATTTGAATAGATTGCATGTAGTTTACAGATTAATGACTTCTACGCAAATGCCGTGCAATATTTTTCCCATTCATAAGGATAGCCCCCCTCATATTCAGGGCCCATGATTTGTGCAAAAGTAGGATCTCCTTTAGGTCCTGCGAATCTGCGTTCAACAGTGAGGCTGATACTCTTACTAAAAAAGGCAATCTTAACCCCAACTGTTAAAGTGGCTTGCCCCCAGACTTCTACATTTTGATTTTCTTTTCTACGAATTGTTAGACCTAAGTAGAATTCAACGGTAACGGAAACCAGACCTAGAACACTTACATTGCCGCCACAGCGCACATAGCCAGTAAGTTTTACTTCTTCTCCAACCATACCGAAGTAAATGCCTGCCATTACATACACACCGCCACTGGCCACTCCAAGATTAATGCTTATATTCCCACCAAATTCGATGGATGCCTCAATCGCTTCTATTCCTTTAGCACTGAGTGCAAGACTAAAGAAACCTCCGCCTGCAAAGCCCATGACAGAGACATTGAATGGTTTTTGGCGCTCAGAAACAGAAAATTTCACACCAGCAGGCTGATCGACAAAGGGGAGAGAAAGGGCTGCACTAAGATTGATATTTTGAATACTAAAAATACCGACACCGAAAGAAGGGATACCCAGTGTAAAGCCTACCGTAACACCAGTTGCCGTCACATTTACGAAAGGTGGGTCGGAAAAGGCATTTGTCGGTATGATGTTTTTGAGTGTTTCTACAAATTCAAGTGGACCCTGGAATACAAGGTCGAGGCCTTCTGCACTGACATCCATTTTCTTACCGTTCTCAGCAGTAAACCTTAACACAGAAAAATTAAGCAACATGGCAGTGGCAAAATCCAAAGCAAAATCTTGTAGCTTACCTAGTATCTTGTAAGTAGGAGGGCTACCATCGGGAGCTGTAACCATTTGAACATTTATGCTTAGCTGAGCAGCAGTGGATCCAAGTCCTGTATTTCTTTGTGTGATGAACTGAAAGGGTGCGTTTGAATCATCGGGCCAGTTTTGTATACTTGGCTTCCATAAGAAGCGTGTTTCTATCGCATTATTTGGTAGACGACGATTCGTTAGCATAGGGGCTTCTAGCTTGAAATTTGGATCATCAAGTTTCTCTATTAATTGCGCGGGTGTAAAAGCTGATTCTAATTCCTTGAGTTTTACTGGATCAATATTAGCCTCCTTTGGAAGAATGTCTTGTAATGTGATTCCCCCTAGAAATTTAGCATTCCCAAATAACGTTTTTGGGTCGAAAGTGCCTGTTTTTATAGTGTCTGGGTTAGCAACAGGGCCAAGTGCTCTTGATAATCCTCCAATTGATGTATTGGGTGTGATTAAACCACCAGCTTTTTCTGTAGGTAAGGATAGGTCCAATGGTTTCGGTATTAGACCTTCAGCGAGCTTCACAAACACTTCACCTTTATTCTCTATTGGATGAAAACCATGATCTAAGTAAGTTTGTTCAAATTGGATAGGTCTTGGTTCTAGTTTTCGACCGGTTATCTGTTCAGCAGCAGGAATGTTTACTATCGCTGACTTAACTTTCGGAAGAAACCTAGGTTGAAAGAAAGGCAGCTTCAAGCTTTTTAACACATCATTTTTTACATCTTCAACATGTTGTGCCATAAATTCCACTTTTACTGTTTCAAATGTGGTCTTACCCTTGCTGTCAGCATCGGTTTGAGCAAAGGAAATGGACTGGCTGAGAGTGTCGACTCGTAAATAGGAGTTGTCGTTTTGATTATTAATTTTATTGTATTCACCATTATTGTATCCAGTAACTATCACATCCATTGGTGGCATATCCTTATGGATTGGAACGCAGAGAAGAGGCCGTTCAAAGGAAACTATGTTCCCATCCCAATCTTCTGCAACCATTTTGAAACGAAAGAGCTCATCCTTACCTATCTCTTTAGGAAAATATGGTTGGCTATCGCTATCTTTTTTAAGGCGTGGAGTTGTACGATCGGTTATTTTTATCCATTTAAATGGCATTTCTCGACGCTCGTTCTTGTAAACTGAAGCTAGTGTTTCGTAATTTTTCATAGGTTCTCGTACTTCGATGTATTCATATTCTCGAAGAACTGCTTGTGCTCCCATCTTCCCATTTGGAATAGGGTAAGGGGTAAATTGTCGTTCTTTAATATTAACAATGGATACGAGATGTCCGGTATCGCATAGAAAGGCCTTTGTTACGGTTTTAACAAATTGGTCTCTACCTTGGGTCATAATGTGCTGCCATTGCGTTAGGGATAAAATATCATAGCCAAGGTGTTTGTTTTCCTGTGTAATGAAAGGGTAGTTCCATGCACCCTCAAAGTTAGCCCAAGCTCCTGCAGAAGAAAGGATCAATCGTCGTATATCTATGGGGCTTGGTTTGTATTCAGATGGAAGAGGAAGATTGTAAGCTTTCAAACTCTTGTACCAATCATATTCTTGCATCCCGCTAGGAGGCCTTGGTATTGAGAAATCGGTTGTCAGCTGTACAATCTCATTAAGGTTATCCTGGGTCAGGGAGCTGTTTTTAAATGGGATAGTGCGATTAGACGTAGTAATAAGATGCGTAGTGCCGCCTTCACGGATAGAGAATTCATTTTCTTTCTGCTTTTCGCCAAGTTGTGTATGCCATAACACAAATCGACCATCTTGACCCTCAGACCGAATGATATTATACCAAACGCCCGATTCTTCAGGAGAAAGATAGAGTCCAGTTGGGATTTCTAAAGCAGACTTCCCCTCAAATATCTCCGGAAAATGTGGAGTAAATGGCTTTGAAGGATCTGGAACTGGTAGTTTTGGCAACACCGGTTTGTAATCCTTCCAGTTAAGCAAAGTTTCTAGTGTGAGCGGCCAGGTGTCTTCATCGTCTGGAAGCTCGAACACAAGTCGGCTTGGTCCTGAAAGCATGGCTTTTATTGGACTATCAATCTGTTTATTACCTACTGGAAAGACTTCTTCTACAATATGTTGTGCGGGAAAGTGAACGATTAATAAAGCTGGTTCACCTGCATTTCTCCGGACAAGGTGAAGAGGAGCACCTTTAGTATGTATGTTGACTAATTCAAAGTTTAGGTCTAGGAAGTCTTCTTTCCGTAACACTCGGATAAAAAGATTATGATTAGACACAAATTTCTCTCCCTTCTTTTTGAAAAAGAGGTTTGGCATGTCATCTTAATAGCTGGATTACATAAAAAATCAATTCTTAAACAATAGTACATAAATATGTATCGAGGAATTGTGCTAGACCATAAATTCCCAAAATGTGGGTGGTTGAAAATGCGGGAATTTTTCCTATATCCCCATATGTAATCCACTCCTAACGATCAACGCTATGTGTTATCTCATGACTTTGTTTTCACTATAAATTTTTTAGTAAGGAAAAAGTTTTAAAATGACCTCAGCAAGAGAAACAAGCGAACTAGCACATTATCAATAGAGCAATCACTCATATAGACAAATTGAATAAATTAGAGGGAACAAATGAAAAAAAGGGAGGGATGAAAATGGACTGCTGCCTTTGCAGACGGACCTACGTTACATTAACTGATGGTACGGACTTTTGGTACTATCCGATTTTTATTGAAAATTTTTTAGTAAATGGATACCGTTGGGATGGCATTCATTGGGTGGAGAACGGGATTGACATAAGAAGAATCCGCTGGTTTAATTGTTGTGAACGAACGAACAAAGAAAATAGTTGGAGACTTTAAATACTATTAATACGACAATTCTCTAATTTAAATAAAAAGGAAAATGTATTTAGATATTTTAAGAGTGTATTTTCCTTTTTAATATTCCTATTATATTATTGGTAACTTAAGGATGGCTTTCTATTTAGTAAAGATGAATTAAATTTTTCTATTACATATGAAAACAAATTTAAATTGGTAAGTAATTATTATTAGGTAACGGCACAATTATGTATAGACAAGATTCAGGAACATAAACCGTTAAATAAAATATTTTCCTGTTATAGAGCAAGATCCAAGGAGGGATAGACTTGTTTCATCGCCAATATTTGGTGTCCCCATATTCTCATCCCTATTCAAGACCTGAAATCTTAAGGAGGCCTCTAGCATGGTCGGAACCAAAGGAGGAGCGCCTGATGTCTACGGGGTTGACGACGCGGAGAAAACAGTGGCCAGATGTTGTTCTGTTTCTCATACAGCGCCGAATTCGTCGAGACGCTGACACCCGCTTTGGTACATTTGACGGCTTTTTAGGGGTGTACTTGTAATTCGGAACAGCTTGTGCACAGCTCCTTGTTGAGAAGGCTTCCGATGGTGAGAGGGAGCATTGCGCAGGTGCTGCTCCACCGTCCAGCCGCGAGGAGGCCGTCGAGATGCATCCTCCTCAACTACAAGTTGGGACTCCCGCACCCTGCTGTTGCTCATCTTGGAGGTTCTACCGGAGCTAAAAGACCGCCACATTAGGTTAGTATCCTCGCTGTTTCGACAAAAATATCTGTCATCTCAAATATATAAATTTAAGCTACTCATACTCCCTGAGCGGTATGTTATATGTGTTGTTAGCGATACAGCGATGAAAAAAACTTGAAAGGAATTGAAACGGTTCATGCTTTATATAAACAAAACCGCAGTTCACAATCAAACTGCGGTTTTTCAATGTACACTGAATTGCAAAAGTTACTCACAATTACATGAGATCTAATCGCATCCACCCTAAATTTTTATCTGTAAAGAAATTTTGCAACAGAACTGCCCAAATCATAGAACGTATGAACGATGAAAGATGTATAGCGATACTTGTCTCATTCGCCCTTGTGTTCACTATACGTGCAAAAGATGATGTCATTGAAAGAATGGAGGTTCTTTTTAGTGATTTGTTTAGAAAATCTAATAATAAAGGAACAAAGAAAAGACTTCGAAGCATTTAGAATCTAGATGCAGCTGCTAGAACCAGATAAAGAAATAAATAAAAAGTTTATCTATAATAATAGAGTAATTGTCTAGCCGTTAATGTAGCTTTGAAATAAAGTTTGATCAAAAGTACCTCGTAATCCCAAGTTTTACGATAAATAAAAAGAATCCATTTTGAAAAAAAGATTTATCAAAATGGATTTCTCTCCGCTATAAGCTCTGATGCTGCTCAGTATTTACTGCCGCTGTCCCAAAGGTAAATCCGGAACGTTTGTGCGATCGGTCCCTCGGGTAGGTCGTCACATCGAGAGGACTCCCGCTATGTCTGCCACGAGCTCGTCCCACGTGCGGTTATACTCCGCCAGGTAACTGTCCGGATCCTTGTGATCGGTTCCCCCCAATGTCTCAGTCACCCATTTGTGCGAGTGAATGACGTCCGTGGACCAGCCATACCGCCGGCAAATATCGGCGGCCAGATCGACCGTCGCCCCCCAGACATGTGCAAACTCTTCATCCGCCTCCGGGGTGTTCCGCTTGGGCTCGCACATCTCAATGGAGAGGAAACGCCCGTTTGCTTGCGGTCCTGCGTGCCAGGCCACCTCTGATTCCGGGATCGTTCGTACAATGCTGTCCCAATCAACAAAGTAGTGGGCGCTGGCGCGCCTGTTGCCAGTGGAAAAGTACTGGGCTTCATCCTCGGCCGAAGCGCCAGGAGTGGCGGTGCTATGGATGATCAGACCTTCAGCTTGCAAGGGCGTTCCCGGCCGGTTCGTCCCCATTGGTAGCAATCTTTCGTCAATGTTTGGCATGACTCTCCTCCTTCTGTTCATAGGTTGCTAACATATTTAACATGTGCTTATTCTCGCTGGATTATTCTTCCAAAATTGTACCATATCCGATCTACGTCCGACACCGTAACCCAGGTACACAACGGTAAGCCGTAATGGCACTTTTTTCACGTTACTCTGCTGTGAATTATGATATTATTTTTATGTCAAAAATAAAAAATGAGTAGTTTTAGGGTATTGTATTTAATCCAAGTATGAATCCTATTAGAAGAAATCAGAAGTAGTTTTCTGATTTTGCTAAGAACAAATTAAAATTACCGTGCATTGTCTCTCTAACTCGAGCATCTTCCATGTCTTAACAAGCAACTTGTATTAAGCGGTTCTGGTGCAAAGATTGCATTTATCATTTTAGCCAAGAAGTCTCCTTCCTCAAGGAACGCGAAGTGAGTAGGTGGGAGATGAATTGGCTTTGAACAAGGGATGGCAAGAAGCCATCTTAATTGTTCGACATACATAAAGTGTTACTTCACTATCTATCGAATATACGTTTGGTATATGATGGTCATATACTGAAATGGAGGTGAATCAAATGATAATTAATAAAGCCTATAAGTTTCGTATCTATCAAAATCAAGCACAAGCAATTCTAATTAACAAAACGATAGGTTGTTCTTGCTTTGTATTCAATCATTTCCTATCCCTATGGGACACGCATACAAAGAAACTGGGAAAGGTTTAACGTATGGTACATGCTCTGCCAAACTTCCTGCCATGAAGAAAGAGTTTGTTTGGCTAAAAGAAGTGGATAGTATTGCGATTCAGTCGTCTGTTCGCAACCTTGCGGATGCGTATACACGCTTTTTCAAAAAACAAAACAGCGCACCGCGCTTTAAATCTAAGAAGAACAACGTACAATCTTATACCACAAAACAAACAAATGAAAACATTGCCGTTGTAGAAAACAAAATAAAATTGCCAAAACTAGGCCTTGTTCGATTTGCCAAAAGTCGCGAAGTAGAGGGGCGTATTGTAAATGCTACGGTTAGACGTAACCCTTCTGGCAAATATTTTGTGTCATTGTTAGTCGAAACAGAAGTACAAGAACTTCCGAAAACAAGTTCTTACCAATTAGAGTTCGATAGAACTCTTTACTTAGGAATTCCCCACTTCTAAACGAAGAGAAAGTGGGGGGACTTCAAAGATATTCCTCATGTATTTGCTGACGATAATAACTCAGACGTGAATGAAGTATTTAAAGATGTACAGTCCAATGACGGAGCAATAAAAAAATTATATAGATGGCCAGTTATACAATCGTATTGTAAATGCTTTTGAATCAGTTATATTCTTGATTAAAGCAGTGTCCTATTCTATAGTATCCGTTGTAGAGTTATGCGGTGGGCTGTTCATTATGGTTGGTAGCCAGGAACGGGGCTTTTCTCTTATTTTAAGGGCAGGGAACGGCTATATAGTTGTTCAAATGATTTCATTGTTTATGCAATTAATTATAAAAATCTCTAAAATAATATAAAACGATATAGAAATAAATATAAAAACTGTATAATAAGAGAATAAAAGGGAGGTGCGATGAGTGATTCGTGCTTTTAAAAAAGTATTTTCTGAGAGTTATAAATCGCTAATAATTATTTTGATACCTGCATTCCTATTTGTTGATTATAATAATCTAATATTTATTGATTACATTTATTTTACGGCAGTTATAGTAGTGTATGTAGCTTTTTTGTTCTCCGTAGTAATGACTTGTGTAACATTACGATATGAAGAACAGAAGAAAGCACATTTAGAACGAATAAGAAAGAGTGCTTTCAGAATGAAAAAAAGAAAGAGCACTCCTTGAAGTAAGATAAATATATACGGGTTTGAAGAATTTGTATTTTTTTACTAATGAGGCTATAAAAAAGTCCTGTGTGTATAGGGCTTTTTTATTTATAGGAATGTATTATATATCAGTTCAATTATATCCGTTGTAGCATTTACGATGGTTTGTTTATTATGGTTGGTAGTCAGGAACGAGGATTCTTGCTAATAAGTCAACCCGGGATTGGTTATATAGTTATTCAAATGATACCGTTGTTTATGGAAATACTTGTTGAGATTGCTAAAGCAATTTAGTCCTATAGAGGGGCTTATTTTTTAAAAATCAGGCTTATATATTGTGGGCAAGTGCGTATACACATAAAGTAAATATTCATAGAAATATCCAAAGATAGTATCTATTTTTTAGGGGAAGGTGTTGCTAATATTTAACTAATATGAATAAGTCTTGAGGACTATATCACATATGACATAAAAATATATGGGTGATGATTATATGTACAATGAATATAATGTATTTGATAGGCAGACTACTGGTACATTAAATGTATTTTCATTTGTAGGAGAGCAAGCGAAACCGATTACTGGGGCAAAAGTTTCTGTTATGGATGTAAACGGAGATGTGATTACTACACTACAAACGGATAAATCTGGTCAAACACAAACAATAAAATTACCAGCTCCTAAAAAAAGTCTTTCCTTATCTCCTGTTGGTGTTATTCCATATGCTAAGTACAATGTGAAAGTTGAATCTGAAGGACATGTCACTTCAGAAATTAAAGGGGTTCAAATTTTTGCAGACATTGAGTCTACACAGCCTGTTCAACTTACTGAGTTGGGTCAAACCAGAAATCGTCAAATACAGGAAATTACCATTTCAGATCATGCGTTGTTAGGTAAAGTGCCAAAATTATCTGAGGAACAAATTCAAAAGGAAGTAATACAAGAAATGGTTCCGCATGCGTATCATTTATTAGGTATACCCAAAATTCCTAGCCATATTATTGTTCATGATGGACATCCAAATAACAATTCTGCACCTAATTATCGAGTGGATTTTAAAAATTATATTACAAATGTAGCATGTAGTGAAATCTACCCTGGCTGGCCTATTGAGTGTATTAAATCCAATGTCCATTGCATCGTTTCATTTACGTTAAACCGTGTATATACGGAGTTTTATAGAGGGAAAGGAAGGAACTTTACAATCACGTCCTCCACTGCATTTGACCATAAATATACTCATAACGCAACTATCTTTTCGACCATTAGCAATGCAGTTAACAATATATTTGACAGATATATTAGCACTTCTGATTCATCACCATTTATACCATTTCTGGCTCAATATTGTGATGGGAAAAGGGTGACATGCCCAAACTGGTTATCACAATGGGGAAGTAAAAAACTTGCTGATTTAGGAAAAAATGATATGCAAATTTTGCAGCATTATTATGGGTCGAAAATTAATTTGTTTAATGCTCCAATAGCGGAAGGTGATCTAGAATCGTTTCCAGGTCAAAATCTACAAATTGGTTCTACAGGAAAATATGTAAATGCTCTCCAACAGTATATAAATAAAATAGCACAAAATTATCCGGAAATAGGGGAAATTACAGTTGACGGCTCATTTGGACCTGCAACTGAAAAGGCTGTTAAAAAATTCCAATCTATTTTCAAATTACCTCAGACAGGTAGCGTAGATTCTGGTACTTGGTATAAGATCTCTGATATTTATGTAGCTGTGATGAAATTCGCTGAAGGTACCTCCCCTAGGTAACCACGATATACTTCCACTTCATTTAGAAATTTTTATTCCTTAAATGAAGGATATACCTATAATCCTTATGTAACTTAAGTGCTGATGTGGATTTCTACAGTAAAGGATTGAAAGGAAACAGAGTACTAAAATAAGAAGTTTATTTATTTTAAGCTTGGAGGAAGAACAATAATGCCTTATTATTTTTATCCTTATTGGTTTATCCGTCCATCACCGTCACGCCAAAAACTCTATTTAAACTCTGATTACAATATAAAATTTTATTATCCTGAATATTGGATGAAAATGGCTGGTTATGAGGAGCGTTATGGATTTCAAATGGAATTTTTTCAAATATCACTCCTCTCTGATAATAGCTTATCGCTTGATCAAATCACCCACCAAGAAGCATTTCACCAAATAAGGCCCTATGGTTCTCAACCTTCTATAAAAAATATAAATGTCCAAGGGCAATCAGCACGTCTAATTTT
The DNA here is from genome assembly GCF_022663075.1 of Bacillus cereus group sp. BfR-BA-01441. Taxonomy (NCBI): domain Bacteria; kingdom Bacillati; phylum Bacillota; class Bacilli; order Caryophanales; family Bacillaceae; genus Bacillus; species Bacillus cereus group sp. BfR-BA-01441. Next base: position 71,048 of record NZ_JAKUEU010000008.1, on the reverse strand, counting down.
GCCATCATCTGATCAGCCGCATGAAATGATGAAACAAGCGGCTATAATTGTTACTTATCCAACTCCAATTCATTTATCTGGAAGAAAATATGAATACTTTATATTGTGGGCAGATACGTCCCACATTCAGATGATTATTCAAAGCCTACAGTTTTTAAAACAATAGTAATTGACGGTCCTAAAACAGCAATTACAGAAACAGTACAGCGTTATGGTGCAAGAAATGAATCAAAGCATGTTATCAATGGAAAAACGATTGAGTGAGCAGGCGATACAAAGTAACCCCCTAGTTATAAAAGAAACTCCATTTTGATTTCATATTATTAAATTTAACTGTATGGATTTATTAAAGAGAGTCTTACATCCTAATTAACACAAAGTAAGTAAATATTATATACAAAGAAATCCTCCCTGCAAATAATAGTGTATTAATTGTAGGGAGGATTTCTGCAGTTATTACATTCCTTCACCATGGGTAGTATATTGTATAATTTCCTGCTTTTGTACTGCAATCATTGCCTCGCCATGAGTGTTACTTAAAGTGATTGGTGCTACGAGCATTAAACCAGAGAACAAAAGTCCTGCCGTACTAATTAGAATTTTTTTCATCATTTTAAAGCACTCCTTTTCTCCATTTCAATTTTAGCCTTGTACCCCACACGGAAGTATTCGCTTACTTTCGTGTGGTTACCTTCATCATAATACTTGTTTGCTAATTCATCAGCATATATTTCGACAAAGTGCCATAAATTTTCTTCTTGGAGATAATGGATTCCTTCAACAATAATCTTTTCGTATTCATCTATAGTTGTATGCTGTAATCTTGCATTTAGAATTGTTAAATGATGATAATATTCTTTATTATTTTGTGCATTACTAATTTGCAATCCTTTATCTATATAATTAGCAGCTTCATTTACATTGCCTAGTTTCTCATGTTCTTTAGCTAACAAATACATTGTTTTGCAGCTACCTTCTAGTGCCTTGGAGAGATAATTGATTGCTAGTTGAGGCATATTTTGATCTGAATATAGCAGCCCTATATTATGACGAATCATATGAGTAAGTTGTGTTTGATCTTGTTTGGTTGCAATATCTAAAGCGGAAAGAAAATACTCTTCAGCTAACTCGTATTGCTTTAGGGAAGTACTTGCAAGTCCCAAAATATTATTACATGAAGCTACATTTATTTCATACCCAACTTCCTTAGAATAGATTTCTTTCGCTTTATTACTGTATGTTATTGTATTTAGTGGTTGGAACTGATAATAGTTGAAAAGGGCATACTGATAATTAAATTCCGCTTGTTCTAATTCATCCGGAATAAGAGATAGAAGTGTTTCAGCTTTGTGATAGAAGTGTTTGGCGTCACTATATTGTCCAATCTTCATTGCATGTATAGCATGGAACAGATAGTAGTAGTAATGGAGCATGTATGTGGTAGACTCTTCAATATGTTCTCCAGGTTTTACTAAACCTGATGTATTATTTATCAAAAGATTATACCTAAACTCTAGTAACGAATAGTAAATAAGAAGCGTTTGATCTTGTTCCATCTCGTCGATAAGTTTTTCAACATCTGATCTTAGATTTTTTGCTTTCAATAACTTTTGAGAGCGAATAGCTTTGTACCAATCGTTCATTAAATTAGTAATCTTTTCGTTTCCTTTTGTTACAATCACATAGCTTCCCCCTTTGTATATTTATATCTATATGTTTTTATCATAGCAGTTAAATCCATATTATTACAGATTATAGTAGTTTAAGAATATTTCTAAACAAATATCAGAAAATTCTGTGTTATATTGTTGCCAATTTGGATTCCTCTTCCTATTAGGCTAAAATAAGTGATGAGTATAAATCTACCATAGCGACGAGGGGAAGACAGTGAAAAACCATACAAAAGGTCCTAAAGGGCAATTGTTGTAAATGTCTCACCTAAAGCAAAAAAAGCGTGAAACCATATCAATTTGGCTTAGAGAGGGCTTATATAGAGAAGATTAAGGTTCATAACCGCAGATTGAAACCAAGAGAACATGAGGATGTTTTAGAAAGTGTTATGAGTAAAATCTATGATCGTGAAATTTGGATTCCGGATTACGAAGTCGAGAAGTATTACAAAGGAACAATAAATAAATGGTATAACAACATATTTCATTGGAAGAGAAAAAAGAAAAGGAGGAGAACATATGAAACATAGTATAGGAAATGTTAGTACTTCATATATAATCCGTCTAATTTTAAATGATTTAGACACATTTATTACAGCTGGAAAAAGGGAATAATCCGGAGTATCCTCTGTGGAGGAGCTACTTACAGATTGGTTGGATTGGTTTAATGATTACCCGCAAGGTATATCGCCAGGTGAATTAAAAGAAATTGAAAGGGAGATAGGTGAATAGATGGGGAGTATGTCAAATAAAGACAAGCTTATGCGAATTGAAGTTCATGTAGGATTTCCCCCTATTTTCTAAAATATAAGTGTAATTTCTTTAATAATCTGCAATAAAATTAAATCCTATACATATATTTAAATTAGAACAACTGTACTAATTATAGGGAGGAGAATATATTTGAATAAAAGGCATTATGATAGTGAGATTACAAAAAAAGAAATTATGGAGCATGCATCTCTTTTGTTTTCTCAAAAAGGATATAATCAAACATCAGTCGGAGATATTTCCAAATCCTCTGGTTACAGTAAAGGACATATATATTATCATTTTAAAAACAAAGAACAGCTATTTGTTCTCTTAGCACAAGAAACTATGCAAAATTGGTATGAAAAATGGGTAGCAAAAGAATCTATGTATTCAACAGCAACTGAAAAACTATACGGTATCGCAATTCATGTCCTTTATAATTACCAAACGCCTTTATTAAAATCAGGTCAAGAGCTCGCTTCAAATCCAAAATCTAGCCCTATATCGGTCCAGAAATTATTCGATTTAACAATTGTACCAATGAATACTTATCGAACAATTTTAAAAGAGGGAGTAGAAAAAAAGGAGTTCAAAGATGGTAATCTAGACGAATGGACTATGTTGCTAGGAACTTGGCTTGGGGGATTATGTCAGCTCACGAATACGCATGAGCTGAAAACACTAGAACAGCTGTTTAACCAAGCGATTACAATCTTTTTAAGATCCATAAAAAAAGGGGGAAATGAAAATGAAGATTGGATTAATCGGTGACAGTTTAACTGAAGGTCGTCCAGGAGTTTCCTTTGTGAACATATTAGAGCGAAAATATCCAAGTCTCACATTTTTAAATCTTGGTAAACCAGGGGAAACGGTTAAAAGTTTGCATACACGATTATCGAAGATCGAGTTGGAATCAAATTTTGATTTAATCTTCCTTTGGATTGGTGCTAATGATGTTTATTCAAAATTGTTAAAAGTGCAAGCTCAACCAATTGTAAAGGACCATCGAGAATTTAATGATTATTTCAGCAAAATACTGAATATGGTCATTCCTTTTTCCAAGTACGTTGTTGCGGTTTCACCAGCAATAGTGGGGGAAAACTTGAAAAATCAATCAAATTACGAGTTAAAGGATTTGTCTTATATTATTGAAAATATCTCGAGTCAATTTTTAAATGTTAATTTTCTGGATATGCAATCAGTTTTTGAGAAACGGTTGGCTAACGTGCACAGTTCAGACTACATCAGCACAAGTGTTATGACAGTAATGAAGGATGTGTTTTTTTATAAGAATCCAATTCGAATTGATCAATTATCCAGTAAGCGAGGTCTTCATTTGACCTTAGATGGTATTCATTTAAATAGCAATGGTGCTTTGTGTGTAGCAGAAGAATATGCATCTATGATAGATCAATTTTTATTCGATAGCAGTGGTACCATTCAGTCACAAAAATAGATTAATTTATGGGAGGAACTGTAATGGGAGAAAATAAAAAGATTGCTATTGTAACAGGTGGTGCATCAGGGATCGGCAGAGCCATTTGCAATGAATTATCATCTCAAAATGTATTTGTAGTTATCGCTGATATTAATGAGAGAGAAGGTAAAGCATTTGAAGAAAAGCTTAACCAAGACGTTCTAAATTCTAGGTTTACGTATTTAGATGTTACTGATTACAATTGTGTGGAACATGTAATCAAAGAGATATATGAAGAATTTGGAAGGCTAGACTATCTATTTAATAACGCTGGAATCTCTATGTACGGTGAATTGTATAATATGTCGTTAGAAAACTGGAAAGAAATTATTGATATCAATTTATGGGGAGTTATTCATGGTACTCAAATGGGATATAAAATAATGAAAAAACAAGGGTTTGGGCATATTGTTAACACGGCATCTGCTGCAGGGCTAGGTCCATCCCCAATAGCTTCGGCCTACTCTACAACTAAACATGCTATTGTAGGTTTAACAACCTCCCTTCATTATGAAGCGGAAGAGTTTGGTATTAAAGTGAGTACGCTTTGCCCGTCCTTCGTTGATACTCCAATATTTGATGCTGCAAAAGCAATAAATATTGATAAGTCTGCTATAACAAAACAAATGAAAAAACACAAGATGATGTCTCCACAAAAACTTGCGAAAATTGCCATTAATGGAGTTCATAAAAATAAACCAATAATATGCCCTATGCCACTACGTAAAACAATGGATGTCATATTTACAATATTCCCCTCAATGCATAATACATTAGCGAGGTTTGTTTGTAAAGTGGTTAGAGAGGCCAAAGGTTCATCTGGCTAATTTTTATAATTCTTCTCAAAATAATTCAACAAAACTGGTTGCTCCTTCGCTATTTAGTTAAGAAATATATTTAAAATTTAATATAAATAAAACAAATTAGTTATTCTAGTTCGTTGTTAAAATGAAACCATTAATAAGTTGGTTTCATTTTTTGTCCAAGAATAATTATAAAAACAGAAGGATCCACTTTCTTGTCTAAAAAGTATCCAGTTTCATGTTTTTCTACAGTTAAGAAAAGGAGAGATATGTATTAGAATGTTTAATGTAACCAACAATTGTAGGAATCTAAAATTTTCATTTATATTCATCAAGAGAGAGTCTTTATATACAAATTATAGAAGGATTTAAATTATGTATTTTTTACATAATAAAATCAAATTTAAAACGAATAAAAAATAGCGTTTAAACCAATGTAATATGTAAAGGAATAAAAGTTCAACAATGCAAAATTGCTGAACTTTTATTCCTTATTCTTTCCTATTCTGCCTAAACTATCTTTAATAGTTGTTTCCCCAAGTTGTGTATATAGCAAAGCTGTATCTTGACTGGTATGCCCAAGTTGTTGCATTACTTGTAACGAATCTTTTTCTTCCATGTATAATTTATTTGCCAATGTGTGTCTTAATTTATGAGGAGACATTTTTTTACCATAGGCCTTAGTATATTTTTCTACTATATCCTGGATAGCTCTAACCGAAAGAGGTTGTGCAGTATGTTTATATTTTGATAAAAACACATTTTTTAATTCTTTCCCTGGAGCGTATTTGTTATCTCTAATTTCCATATACTTTTCTAGATCGTTCAATGCGATTGGAGTAATCCATACAGAATCTTCTTTGTTTCCTTTTCGGATTACATCAATTAGCCTTTCTTTTAAGTTTATATCTTCCATACGAAGATCAGCCAATTCACTTACACGAATACCACTACCAAGAAAAAGGGAGAGGATTGCCACATCGCGATCTTTATCTCTGAGGAAATAGAACAACTGATGTTTCGTTAAAGATTTTTCATGCTCATACTTAACGTAATTTAAAAACTCTTGATCGTCATCATTATGAAATATTTTAGATCTCATACGTTTTGCACGGGCATTTAATGTTTCTTTATCTTTATGTATTTCGATCTTAGCCATTACATTTCTATAAAAATAGCATTCTCCATCTTCATTTTCTGATAGGGAGGTAAGGTACTTAAATAAAGATTTTAAGGCCGAAATTTTTCTGTTAACAGAGGAATTTTGCATGTTTTGTTGCAGTTTTAGAAACCTCATGAAGTTCTCAACATCTTTTTTCTTTAAATTCTCTAAATCAGAGAAGGATATGTCTTTAATTGGCTTTAATTCAATGATTTGTTCGGATAATAGCCAATTAAAGAAGACCCTAAAATCATATACATAATTCAGTAGAGTGGAGGGAGAGGCATCGTGCAATTCTTTGTACTCCACAAATTCTTCTATGTAAAAAGGCATTTCATTTAGATTTTCGTATAATTTTTTACGATGTACGGTTTTTTGACGTTGCTTGCTGTAGTCCATAAAAATCACCTCATATATAATATAGCAGAAAAGAAGAGCGAACACAAGTTCGCATTAAATTCAATTTTTACACAAACTTATTTACATAATTAAATTATGGAATACTAAAATATGATCAAAACTGAATGGTATGTGTAGTTAGTCAAATGAAAATTATAGCTAGCTAAATGATAAATTTGTATAAGAACATAAAAATTAGTGCAAAAACTACATATAAATGTATGTAAAATAAAACGATTTTTATATATAGATTCATACAAAAAATCAATATATGAAAACAGTTTAAAATTCGTTATCTAGCATGAATTGGTTAATTTAATCATGATTATAAGGAGTTAAATAGATCAACATAAGAAAAACTTTTATAAATTTAAATGTAATTTACTATAAAATTTTGCAATTAGTAATTTAGCATTTGATAATTTCTATATAAAATAGGAATCATATAGACACATACCAATATGCGGAGATGCATGCTAACGAGCTCGAAATCCCTAAATACTGTATTAGATTTTTATTTATACATCTTATTGTTCGTAAAATTGGTATTTCGTGCGAAGTTGTTTATGATTATTTTTCCACGCTTTTATAAAGGCATCATATACCTTACCTTTCATCAGTATAAATATCTTTTAGTTTCTGGTACATTCAGCTATACATATTAATATTATAAATGATTGCTTATAGAACATATCCAATATATAACATTTCAATGCGAAACAGTTTACTTTAACTCCTTAAGACTAAATAGATAATGTATTTTACAAAATTAAATTGTTGTGATGTCGAAATAGAGCATTTCCTTTAATTCTTTTTATTATAGACGGTTTAGCTAAGCATTCTGCTAAATATTATTTAAATGCAAATTTCAAAATATAACTACTAAATTTCTCTTTCCGTCTCAATGATATAAATATTCTTTTCATTTTGAGATTTATTCACTTGTTTTTTATAAACCTCTATTAGATATGTTATGTAAACTGATTAAAAGTAATTTATTATAAATCCCTTTATATAGCCGTTTTTCAAGTCACATTCCCCCCTACTTTACCACTCGGTGTAACCACATTCTGTGTGCTTTCTGCTTCATGTAAGTGCAAATCCGTACATCAGTATTCGCACTCATCATGATAATACGATGAAGATTTAATTCCTCAAATCCAAATGTAATCAGCAACCTTGCTACTCCCGTTGCAAGTCCCTTTCCCCAATAATCTGGATTTATGTTATACCCTATTTCTCCCTCCTTATTAGTAAAATCTCGAATCGTAATCGCACCTGCCCCTACCACTCTTTCGTACTCCAATTCAACCAATGCAAAAGAAAATCGACTTTTCGGGAACTTACTTGCATCTTGAAGAACTTGGTTTACAAATTCTTTTGTTTCCGTTTCCGAATTAGGGCCCCATGCTTGGTATCGGCACACAATGGACTGTGATGTGTATATATGTATATCCTTCCAATCATTTCCTTCGATTTCTCATAGTTTGAATCTATTATGTTATGAACCACTCAATTCCCTCCATTCACTTATGCCCTTTATCCCACTAAATTTCATCATAGTATTCCATTAACTTATCTTAATTACAACATGAAAAAAATCGTAAATCCACTGATACTATTTATCTAGTAAAAGAGAATCAGTACATATAACCTTTATACGTTTCTTCAAACAGCTTACTCGAAATTGATCCTACATATTCGAATGTTCCATACCAGAAAATAAGTTCTTGTAGAGATTTGTCAAACACTGAATACGTGCCGTCTTTGCCCTTCTCTTTTTAGAGGAGGTGACAATAGAACGTGGAGAATACTAGAACCGCCCGTAAACGTTCAGAGAGAGAAAAGAAACGTAAGCGTCTTTTTTCTTTTGGCACAATCGTTACAGCATTCAGTTTCCTTAGAAATATACATTACTTTTTCACCAAAAGTGAAATAGGTAAGGATATAACTGAATATGTAAGACATCTTCTTAAATAAAAAAAGTGCCGCTATAAGTAGCGACACTAAGACCAGTTTGTAGTTATGATTGGGTTCCAAGGTGAAGTACTGACCATACTTTCATTGCACACGACCAATGCAGTATCATTTTGAAGTGCAAAGACGTTGAAACCCAGATTACTACTCTATATAGTATTGCGACATGCAGTGCTTTTATTCCTGTCTGCGTACGAAAAAAAGCCTTGGTGACCAAACCAAGACTTTTCAAAAAGCTTACGACCTATCAATAGAACGAGAATCAGAACCACCCGACTTCTTGTTCGTTATAATCTAGCTTACACCCTTATTGTACTATACGTTTTTTATATTTTCAACAGTCTGCATTCCTTTCACGCAATATTCATACTTCTAATACTGAAAGTTACTTTACACGATCTCTATCCATTGAAGATTTACGTCACACTTTACATACTTCATAGAAAAGATACGATAACATTACTATTTTTATAGTCTGCAGCTTGGTATACAATAAGAATATCCATATACTAGGAGTGATCAGGATGACAAGTACTTTACTACTATTAGCTCTTACTTTGTGTGGAATAAGTGGACTATTCTCCCTAATTAGGAAGCTAACTACGCCAAAACAAGATAAGGCTAAACGTTTAATTATTATTGAATCATTGTCTATATTAGGAGTTGCATGGATAGGTATTGGACTATTCTTGTAACATACTTACACATTACTTTCGTTACGATTGAATAAAACTTATTATTCCGTCAATAATAGGGATAGGCATTAGCCAAAACTCATTTAAAGTCCTTAGTCTTTCTCCTTTCCCCTTGGAGATTCCTTGATCTGGAGCAGTTAGCTTTACTAACAGCTCCTTTTTTTGTATCTGTAAAAGCATGATATCATAGTATTATACAGACAACATAATTACATCACTATAGTCGCTCTAGCCTGTTCGAGTACACCACAATATAAAAAACGTTTCCTATTTTTAATAGGAAACGTTACTTTTTCAGTTGTAACCCTTTTGATGTAGCATAATCCTCCACACTCCATATGCCACGTTTTTCTTTTTGTGTCTTATTTTGTGTCTTCTCTAAATAATCTACATACTTCGTATTGGGCTGATAAATATAGGAAACTCGCGCTAATCCCCTTTCCACAAGCATTCGATTTAAGAGTTGTCCATTGACCCATACGTAGGCCACTAATCTTTTAAACTTATCACGTTCCCCTACATCCATTTCTAACTCTACTTCTTTTCCCACTGTCGCATACTTAGCGGTAAATGCTGCTCCTTCTAATCCAAACGGTTGGAGTCCTAGTCTTGGATGATGTACTTCAGATGTATCAATACATAAATCTCACATCTTCTACCTTACCGTTTGCTAACTTCACGCGAAACGTATCACCATTGATATGTTTCAGTATCTTAGCTTTGATGATTCTATTATCGTTTTGTTTCTTACTCTCCCCAGATACTGGCTTTATCGCCTGCTCTACCAATTCTGGATGCTTCATTTTATCCATATACTCTTCTTTTTTTACAGGTACGGACGCTGCCTCATAACTATCCTGTTCAGTTTTATTTTGTTTTGTCTCGCTTCCTTTCTGCTGGTCTTTCTCCGCTACATTTCTTGTAACGGAGCTACTACCCCCTGTTACCAATCCTAAAATCATGCACAATGTAGAAATGAACCATAAAAATTTCTTCATCGTATGCCTCCCTCTCTTCTTGTTTTTCTTCCCTTACATCATAACGAGATTGGAATCAGTGTTTGAAAAACTATTAATTTCTATGATTGAACAAAGATTTATGTATAAATCCATTGCTTAACTCCTCTATTCTTTCAAACGGACTTTTTATGATATATATGCAGGATTCCCCCATACATGTAACGAAACCCCAATAGGGAAAACATTCCACTAATTACCATTCTCATTTCATACCATTATACATTTGGAGGTTAAACAGGATGAAAAAAAAGAAGTTACAAAAATCAGCACTTTCTTTTACCTTACTCTTTTCTTTAGGTGTTTCTTCTTTTCCGTTTACAACAACGATTCATGCGGATACACAAGAGGCACAAACTGCAGAAAAGAAACCAATCTCTTTAACGGAGCGTACGACTTTATTTTTTAAATATCTCCAGCAAGGTAAATATGCAGAGGCACTTCAGTTAACGTCTGCTGCTTTTCAATCCAAGTTTACGGCAAACATATTACAAAGCTGGTGGACACAAAGTGGCGGGAGTATGATTACAAGCATGGGGAAACCTGTTATTAAAGAACGAAACTTAGTCCATCAAACGGTTGAAATTCCAGGGGCTATCGAAGGAACTACTATTTCACTACTCCTTAAATTTACGCCTGGCGGCAAAATTGATGAAGTTGGCGTAAGGACGACGCCACAGAAATCTTATACCATCCCACATCCTAGTTATGACCAACCTGATTCCTACCAAGAACGTGAAATCGTAATTGGAAATACTACATACCCGTTACCAGCCACATTAACGGTTCCAAAACATAAACCTGGCGAAAAAGTACCTGTTGTTGTTCTTGTTCACGGTTCTGGTCCACAAGATCGTGACAGTACATTTATGGGAGCTAAAATCTTTAGAGACCTTGCAGCTGGTCTTTCATCAAGCGGTATCGCGGTGCTACGTTACGAGAAACGTTCCTTAGAACACGGTTTTAAAATAAGTGCAGAACCTGCTACATTAGATCGCGATACTACAGATGATGCCATATATGCAGCAAAATCAGCAGCGCAGCAGGAAGGCATTGACCCAGATAATATCTTCATTCTCGGGCATAGCCAAGGAGCTGGCACCATGCCGCGTATACTAAGCAAAGCACCTTCATCACTTGTAAGAGGAAGTATTTTAATGGCACCCCCTGCACGTCCTTTTACTGACATGCTCCTTGATCAGTATCAGTACCTCGGGGCACCTAAGGAATTTATTGATGAACTAAAAAAACAATTCGCTTATATTAAGGATCCTACTTTTGATCCAGATCACCCACCAGCTGGTTATAATTATCCTTCTCCACATTTCATGTATGATGTGACTCGTTGGCGTCCAGTTGAGGAAGCGAAATCACGAAAAGAGCCATTACTGATTCTGCAAGGCGCACGTGATTATCAAGTAACTGTAAAAGAAGAGTTTACGAGATGGCAAGAAGGGCTTTCAAGCCGCAATAATGTTCAGTTCAAAGAATATCCGAAATTGAATCACATCTTCACGGAGGGCGACGGGGAATTCAGTCACCCTAGTGAATACGAAGTCCCTTCCAATGTTCCTGCATATGTCATCCAGGACATCGTTACATGGGTCAATGAGACAAAGAAATAAAAAAACAACAAAAGCCATCATGCAATCATCATTTCGTGATGGCTTTTGTGATATTAAAACATGTCATATCAGAAATTAATCGCTTCTATGAATTGATATTTTTACAGCGTTTATTTGCTTCATATCTTGCTATTCCTGGTCCGTCAGTGCAAGATTACAAAATTTATTTCGATATGTAAGAATGCATATTATTTCTCTTGGATGTTATGATATACTCTCTTTGTGAGCTGATACAATATTTCTTTAGATTGGAAAACTAAAACCTCATTAACCCAAGTTGGGGGCGCCATTTGGCGTCTTTTTTTAGTTTTGCTCCATAGGCATTTAGCTTAGATATTGAAGTAACCCCAAAACAAAAAATAAGCTGCCCATTTGGAAAACTTATGTATATCATTTTCGAATGCGGGAGTTCCATCTTTCAAAACTAACCTATTATTATCACTAAGAATGATAAACCAGCAAACAATAAACCGATAGCAAATTTATTTGCTGTACTTGGTTGGCGTGAATTCAGCTTTACCCAAAGCCAAGCAAATACTGGTGCTAGTAAAATAATATAAATAGGGTTTAAAGATTGGAACCATGAAAATAGAATTGTTTTTACTAACTGTACAAGCCTACCTGTGGCAATAGTCTCAGGTATTTTTTCGTTCATTGTATTTATTTGTTTTGTTATCTTTCCTTAACAACAAATAAGACGCCGCCAAAATTAAGGCAGCGCCTACTATAATTCCTATACATTTAATCAAAATCATTTATCCTCACATTATTTATTTCTTTGCTTCCATACCCCATTATCTTTACGATAAGTATTCTTGCCATCCATGAAGTCAGCCGTATTACCCGGAATGCTATATTTCTTATTCTTTTTCTTAGCCTTCTTCTTCAGCCTTTTCTCTTCTTGAATAACTTGCAAATCCGCCTTCCATTGTTTCAACAAATCCTTTTCATTTCGCATCGAATTTGTACCCCTTGGATTAAAATGTGAACCAAATAATTAGATTCTACCTATTTATATATATATCCTCTAATCCAATGTACCAAGTTATGTTTTTCTTTTTAAATAGACCAACAATATATTAAAATATTCTATATATCCAAGGAGTTTTGCCATGCCTAACTTTCATAAAGAATTACCCCTATAATGAAAAAAGGCTATTGATGTACGTATTCATACACGAATAGCCTTTTACCATTTGAAATTATATATTCTTTTATTACATTTTTTTGATACGAATGCTATTTCTTTTCTCCAATAGATAAATATTTCAAGTCATTAATATCATCTAGTATAGTTATACTAGGGATCTTTTCCTCTCCAATACGGCCATAGGAAAGATTAAATCCGTTTTTATTTGCCTCTATAAATTTATCGGTGAAGCAATTTTTATGAAAGCAAATTCTGAACTCCCTTTGATTTTCATACAAACCCTTCCTTTTTAACAAGTATCCTAGTCTTGGATCTTTATCGTATTCTTCCTCTTCAAAGATCGGCTTTTCATCAATCCCTTGATAATGAACGTAATTTGCCCAAGAATTGCCGTTTGTACCTTGTTCACGTTCTAATCCATCTAAGAGATTTTGCACTCCATAAAAAACTGCTATTTTCCTATCCGAGAATTCATTTCGGAAGACATTGATAATACTTTCTGGTATTTTATTATTTTCAAACTCTTCAATTGTAATATAGAAGAAACTACTTATATAGACCTCTTTCATCTCAGTATATATTTTTGCGAGGTATTGCTTGTCAAAAGCATCTTTTTGTCCCTTTTTTATATTTAGAAAATTATTCTTTTCTTTGTAAGGACGAACGTAATATCCTTCTAGTGCATCTCCAAATAAATCTTCTTTACTTTCTCGACCCATTTTTCTAAAAACTTCTGCATTTGTAAAGTACAGCGTCTCATTCTTGGCATCCTCGATACATTTTTCTTCATTTCTTATTCCTTTTAGCAACAGTATTTTTTTATTAAAGTCTCCTTTTAATCTTTCATTTTCCATTCTTATTCCCCCTTAAAGTGTTTTAGCAAATGTAGATTCATTACTTTAATCTAATTATATCAACTATATGATAGCTTGTCTGAATCAAAACAATAAGTATCTGATATATTAGTTCTTTATAATACAAAGTGCCTTTACATGAAACAGCGCATCCTTTGTATTATAAAAATCCAAGCAACTAACAAGCTAGAAAAGATCCTTCCATATCATTTATAATTTATTGATTTTCTTTATACCTAGCTAAAACATTAAATCCGTTTAATATACGAATTCTATATAATAAGGGGAAAAGCACCCGTTATGGATACTTTTTCTCATTATTTTTAATTTCTTTTTTATTATCTATGATTGTTTCAACAATCCAGGCTAAAGAAACATCGATACCAAAAAGAATACTTACACCTGCAACGCCGTAATAACCTAACTGTTTAGCCATTAGATTTACAGTAAGGACTAATCCCAGCAAAATGATTACAAGTATTCTTTTCCTTCCTCTCTCTAACAAACTGACTTCTCCTTCCCTAGAATATCGATCATCTATATAAAATGCGAAATTAGATATATTGATTAAACACATTATTAAATCTATTCATCTTCATTACCGCATAATAACAACCACTCTTCAACATCTCGTATATAGAATTGATTATCTTTATAACACAAACAGCCATCACAAAAGTATTTAACATTACACTAGAAGATGGTTCAGTAACTGTAAGCAGAAGAAGACAGTCTTATAGAAAGAAAATTATAAAAATAAAAAAGTAAGCAAATTAATTGTTCTTTTTTTATGTCATTTCATCATAATTCAAACATATTAATACTCCTTCACTGTCCATTAAAAAGACTAGATAACATCTATTCTTAGTTAGATTTTCAATAACAACCTTTATTTTCCTAAAATTCAATTAAATCTTTATAAATTTCTAACTAGTATTAATTGATAGGAATCCCACAACATAAAATGGAATTTATTCTCAAAAGTTATTAATTATTCTATCTGTCAAACTATTAGTTTACCTCTTCTTCATATTTTAATTGTCTTTTGACCACGATCAAACAAATAAAATACACAAATAGGTAAGGAGCATTAGTATGATTATACAAGAAAAATTATCTTTTTCAGATCTAGGTTCATTAGATTCAACTACAGATTCCATAATGGATGCGTTTAAAGATCTTTATGGAATACTTCCTGATGAAATTGCAGTAAATAATGAGACGTTTCCAATTCATAATAAACCTGCTATTACTGAACGTTATGATCACGCTTGTTATAAAATGCTGGGCCCTTTTATATTTCGAGATCTTGAAAAACCCTCAACAAATGAAATAACCCTAAAGGAACAATTTGTATGTAATCCTAATAATGAAGAACAAGAGATTGTAGTCACAATAAAAGAACAATGGGCCAATATACAATCTTGGACTTCGAAATCTATTACAGGGTTAACTTTAAAATCAGATCTTATCATTTCAGGTAAATTTCAATCGGGTAATGAATTTAATATTTCAACTTTTGTAGGAGAAAGCAATTCAAAAGCAATTCATACCTCTCCTTCAATTGAACAGTCTATTAAAGTACCTCCAAATAGTAAAATGAAAATAGAAATGATTGGAACATTAATTACTGAGGTTCTCCATTTCCAATCAATTATAACGGTACAAGGCATGTTTGGTGCATGTTTTCCACGTATGGTTCGTGGACATTATGTTGGGTTTAAAAGTGCTGGCCACATCCTAAATAAAACATTTGGAATAATTGAAGGATCCATTAACAATACAGTACTTCAGGATATTGAAATACAAATTAAAGGGATAGAACCTTATTCCAATAAACAAAAAGTGATCAAGTAGTAAAGTTAAAAAAACAAAAAAATATACTGTTTTTTGATTCTATATCATATATAGATCATTAGAATAAGGAAAGGGAAAAATCTATGGCTAATAATACTTCAAAATCATTGAATGGAGGAAAATCAATTGTCAAACAAAAATGAGTTAAGTTTTTTCATTATTAGATTAGTATTAGGGTTAACTTTTTTTGCTCATGGACTCGGAAAATTTCAAGATGGCATTCATAATACGGAAAATTTCTTCAACAGCCTAGGAATATTCGATTGGCTTGCATATCCAGTAGCAATTCTTGAACTAGTGGGTGGTATTTTAGTTATTCTGGGGCTTGGTACACGAATTATTTCAACCTTATTTTCTTTACTTATAGCCGGAGCCATTATTACTGTGAAATTTGATCAAGGATTTATAGGAGGGTATGAATTTGATTTATTATTATTGGCTGTTTCTTTATTTTTTGTAATAAATAACAGCCAATCTATTTCATTAGATCAATTCCTATCGAATCGTAATAATAAACAACAACAAACTCTATAAACATAAAGTTTCTCCTCAACACATAAATTTTTATTTTGCCAAGAAGCTTATTTATATGAATTACTCAATTTAGATCCGAAAAAAATAAAAAGAATCCCTTATATTTTGAAAAAGTTTTTTCAAAATATAAGGGATTTCTAATTTACTTTCAAATTATTGTATAAAAAGGACTTCAACTTTTGGTTACATAAATACCTTCTTATCTTTTTTAAAACGCTCTGTATGCATTTTCTCAGTTGTTAATACCACTTTCTGTGGAATCTTATATAATGGTAGTTTATCTTTACAGAACTCTCTTAGTCGCTTTCTAAATTCACTTACACTTTCATTTGTATTTAATTTAACCACAGCCTTAACCATTTGGCCTGTGATTGTATTTTTTTCACCAACAACAGCAACCTCTTCTACTCCATCCATTAGCTGTATTACATTTTCAACTTCAGCTGGAAATACTTTTTCTCCGCCAATATTTATAATCTCTGATTTTCTTCCTAAAATTTTAATATAATCTCCATCTACTTCCACCATATCTCCTGTCATAAGCCAGCCATCCTTGGTAAATGGACTTGGGGCATTAATATAACCAATCATTGTAGACATTGATTTGATCTGCAACATGCCATCCACAATTCTTGACTCAATATTCTCATCACTTAGTTTGATCCATAAAGAGTCATTCGATTTAGATTTCGAATATAAAACCCCATATTCTGATAACCCATACATTTGTGTAATTTTAACATGAGGGAATATTTCGTTTATTTTACTTAGTGTAGCCTCAGGCATAACTTCTGATCCATAAGAAATAGTCTGCAAACTATTTAAATTATACTTTTTATAAACCTCGCTCAGTATAAGTAAATTTATAAAAGTTGGTGATGCAGGTAAAGCTTGTACCTGATGTTTCTCAATCATGTTACATACTCGATTAGGGGTACGATCATCAATTATTACCAAACATCCTAGGCTAGAAATAATTTGGAAGAGAGTATTAACCCCTCCAATATGATCAAATAACATAAATGGTATAACACGTTTTGCACTCCTTGCGACACTGTACTTCTTTTGAAGTAATGTAAAATCGTGTACAATTGCTTTACTGCGTCCAGTTGTACCAGATGAAAACAATACTAATCCTGGATGTTTTAACTTTTTCAGTTGTAATAATAATTCATTTTGAATGTAATCCCTTTGGATATTGATTATTTCAAAGCTCCCGCTTTCAACTTTAATTGCATTTTCTAATTCAACTATTTCATAGTATTCTTCCTTCTTACTGTCAACCAAAGAATTTAAGATTGGTACTACAGTACATCCTAATTCAATAAGTGCTAAAAACATAGCTATAGAGTATGGAGAATAATCCGCTTCCAAAGAAACTATTGTATAATCTATCTTCTTATGTTCATTTAACTCCCTTGTATAAATCTTTATTTGATTTAGAAACCACTCATATGTGTAAGTTTTATCCTTCCAAACAATAGCTTCGCATTCTTTATTCATTTCAAATCTTTCAAATAAAAAATCAATATGCATACCTAACCTCCTTTTAAATTTTCTCCTTTAATATTTTGTTATGTTAGTGATTTTAATTGTTCCTGGCATTCTAAAATATACGCAACTAATGCTTCTATTGTTTTAAATGGGCTATTATGTTGTGACATTGTGTCTAAATTCACCAAATCAACTGATAAACCCAATTCATCTTCTAAGCCTTGTTCAATACTTACCAGTAGAGATACCAACCCTAACGAATCTAAATACCCCTCCCAATCATAAAGATGTGCTTTCAAGCCTTTTTCAAGATCAATTTTATTTTCAAGATTTTCATTCACTTCTTCAACACAGCACAATACGATTTGAATAATCTTTTCTTTATTTGTATCTTCCAAGTAAATACACTCCTTTTTATAAATCATCTTTTTACTATGAAGATTTCCTTCCGGCAATTGTAGTAGTATATAATATGAACAATAAATACACTTATTCTTCTACTGATAAAGTTTGTAAGTATACGTAGTAGCCTTACTCTACTTTCTCTGAATTATCTTTTCCCTATTAAGACTGAAGACTATAATTATGTTGCAGAAGAAATAAAATATTCTCATGTAAGACACACTCTCTATTAATAATATCCATCATTATCAAATTAAAAGATTCGAGATCACTTAAGTTACTATCTTTTTTTAATAATTTAATATGTGCAATTTTATACAGTCTTTCCCATGATTGTTTTATATCCATTAACTCACTAGTAACATGAATAAATTTATCTTCAAATAACTCATTCATGTCTATAAGTAAGTCATATAAAAAATATCTACTCCATCTCATATCAAATAAACATTTCAAATACAAAGGAAACATATTTCTTTGTTTATGAAAATCTTCATTTATATTTTCTTTAAGTTCAAGGGCTGCAATCTTACCAAAATAATATATCTTATTGTTTTTTTGCATAACTAAACCTCGAACATACTCACTTGATATTTTTTTTAGTGTTCTTAAAAAAATATCTCTAAGATTTTCCATGCTTATTTTTTCTTGTATAATTACATCAATTGATGAGTAAGATGAAATCCTTTCTATACCTTTTGCTTGAGCCAATTCAGGTATAGCTTTTCCTCCTTTCCAAAAAGAATGGAACTCCTCCATTGATATCTCACCCATAAATTTATTAGGAACTGGATCTTGAACAAATACTCTATCTTCTGTAAGTTTGTTAATTGCGAGGTAATGGTCTGTAACATATTTATCCGTATGGACATCTATATGACTTTTTATAAATTTGGGGTTCAAATAATCATTACTATATGGTAGAAAAAAGGTGCTTCCTAAGGCAATAAATACTTCTTGACGATTTAAACATTCTTTTATATATTGAAGCCCCTTTTCGAAATTAGAATATACATGTTTCTCCATACGAAATGTTTGATTATATTCTAACAACTGTGTATATCTTGCTACAGAAGGTATCGATGTGATAGTATCCATACGATATGATGGTATACTATATAACTCTTCATTCGCTATTAAACTCATGTAACTAACGCTACCCATACTTTTTAATTTATCGTGAAGAATTGGTATATAGCATGAATAATAATAAGGGACATCGAAAGTTGGAATTAATTCTTTCATTTTCACTACAGCACTCACCCCATATTTATTTTTTTACAGACCTATCCAGTTCTCAACAGTATAATTCAACTGTAAGTCCTTAGTAGCTTTAAATTTTCTATTTGGAATAGGTTGTCCTAATTTATCCACTTCAAATAGCCTAAAGCCTCTTGAAAACTTAAACCTGCATGCAAGGTCCCTTGGCACTTTAAAATTCCCTGCAAAACGATTTTTTTCTATTCTATCTAGTATCATGCCTACACTCATATAAATTCGTTCACCAACTGGTGTATTTTCAGGTACTTCGACTGTTACAGAAACATCTACAAATTCTGATAATGTTTCTATTACCTTATATTTTTTAGGTATTCCTTTTACACCTTGTGTCACAAAGGTAACTTCGGCTTCTCCTATTTTCTTGGGTATAATTGTTCCATCCCCCAAAACCTCTAGCACGTCTGGGTTATCAACTAAAAATACACCATCTAAAACACTCATTTCAAAACCACTATCGTACGTAACAATTGGATTAATTTTCACTTTCATTCCAGTTAATCCAACTACATCTCGACCATCTAATGTAACATTAACTATATTGCCAACATCTCCAAAGAAATATATTAATGGTAGATGCATACGTTCTCCCCAGTCTTTCTCAAAATGTGCACCATTTGGATCCTGATAAAAAATTAAATCATCTCTATATCTGTAACCATTTTCCAATAAAGTTTCTGCAATATCTCTCACATGTTTTACCAAGAAAAAACCTTCCGCACTACCTATATCCATCCATATTTTTAAGTCTTTTTTTCCTTCATACATTTCATATAATTTTAATTCCGAATGATCATCTTCAACTTTCACAAAGAATGGAGATAACATCCCAATTTTCCCAAACACTTCAGGATTGCGGAAACCAATATTATAAGTTGATAAACCACCTGCTGATGACCCTATAAGAGCTGTATTTTCAGCATTAGTCAATGTTCTAAAATTTTCATCAATGTAAGGTTTCACCTCATTGATTATAAATTTTTCATATAATAAACCTGAGCATTCTATATGTTTATCTGGTGAAATGAAATGACAAAACTCATTATTTTCTATGATTCTTTTATGTGCTATACCTACTATTATTATCTCCTGAATTTTACCTTCATAAATTAGCATATCAGTCGTCTTGTGGACATTCCATGATTCATCATTTTTTATTACTGGCTCAAACAAGCGCTGCCCAGCATGCATATATAATACAGGATACTTTTGGTACGAATTGCTTTCATAACCTGGCGGTAAATATATAAATAGTTTCCTACTATTCTCAAGTATTTCAGAATGAAAATTTTCAATCGTAATCACTTTAGAAGCTCGTTCCATAGTAACCTCCAATTTTCTATTTTTCACTTTCATTAATACAGTTCTTTTCTAGTTTTTTCTTTAAAATCGTACCCTTTATTAACTTTTAAGAGAATTTTTCAGTATAAGCTTTTGTTTTAGCTACCAGGATGAAATCCCCCGATTTTAAATACAATTGTAAAAAAAGTAGACCCATATAGTTAAGACTCCACCAAGATAGTTTTTTCTGCAGTTTGCCACTTTACAACCACTTCTCCAGTTCCAAAACTCGGGGTTTGATACTTATGATTCTCTCCGCCTTCAATCAATAGTGTGTTATTGATCTTTCTAATAAATTTAAATTCAAGCAAGGTATCAGCCGGAACACTTATATCAAAATAACCCGTAGGAAATTGATACATTATTTGATTAAAAAATGGCCCTACTGCCTTGCCAGGATTCATATTTCCTAATGAATATGTGTTCCCCATTATAAAAACTTCACTCTCTGGTATTTCATATCCATTTTCAATAACAAATCGAATACAAACTTGCTTTGTATTGAAGACCTCTACATGTTTATAGATATTACTCCTAGTTCCTGTATCTGTTACAACAGTAATTTCATATTTACCATCGTTCACTGCTGGAACTTTTACTTTTATACTAGTGTGTGACCATGAAATAACTTCCGCCTCTTTTTTCTCAAATAATACTGATCCTTTTTTAGAAGTAAAACCACATCCCTCAATACAAATTATTTGACCAACTGTTGTCATTTTATGTCCCACAGTTCCTATTAAAGGTATACTATTTACTCCTTTATGATGCCAAACATGTACTGACCCAGGTCCAAGCCATAATGACTCTATATTATTATTTTCAACTCTAATTGCTTCACCATCTAAAAGGCCATCTAATATGTCCTTATACTTTCTAGAAGGAAGAATTGTTTTAACATCTTTTATTTCATATCCTTCTGTTAAATTTCGATTCAACGCTATTAATACCACATCACTTCCAAAGTACCTTTCATATACATAAATATCATCAGTTATATATCTTTCTTTGGTATTTCCATATGGAAGTGCATAATTTAAACTACGAAGCGAAGATAAAGATTGTATTATCTTAAAGTTATCTGTATTCACATCAAAAGATTCCATTTGACCACGATTGTTCGGATCTCCATTTCCAACCATATACTGCTCTGTACCATAGTATACAGAAGGTATTCCCCTTGAAGTTAACAAGAATGCTAATGATTGTTCTATTCTACGTTTACTTTGTCCATTAGTGTGAAATCGGTCCATATCATGATTATCAATAAAAGTAACAAGATTATTTACATCATTATAAATTTGATATGTTTCTTCAATCATTTTGTGTAACCCATGCATGGAATCCATTCCATCTCGAAAAACTTCACGTACTTTATGAGCAAAACTAAAATCTAATAAACTCATACCACTATTATTTGCAAAATGAATATTTCTATGGTCATACTCATTCGGATTGATATACCATTCACCAAAAATAAATACTGGTCTATAACTATAGATTGAATTTAGCCAACTTTTTTGCCAGCCATATGACATGTGTTTTACTGCGTCAACTCGTATACCATCTATCCCTTGGTCTAGCCATAGTTTAATAGCTTCTTTAAAATACAAATCAATCGCTATATTTTGGTGATTTAGATCTGCAAGATCAAATAAATTACGATAAACTCCGTCTTCATATTCTTCAAAATCCGTCCCACCATTATGATGAAAATAATGATTGTAATCATTATCGTATCCACCAAGTAACAATCCATTATCATATAATCTACCATTTTCAGCATAGGTCGCATCATCATGTAATGCAGGCGAAGTGTGATTAGGTGCAAAATCCATAATAATTTTTATATCTTTTGCATGAGCGGTTGTTATTAAGGTTTGAAAGTCTTCAAATGTCCCAAAAAAAGGATTTGTTCTTTTAAAATCACGAGCCCAATATCCATGATATGAAGTACTTCCTACCAAATCATTTATTGGAGTAAAGATATTTTCTACCGGTTGAGATATCCATAATGACGTCACACCTAGTTCAGTAAAATAATTTGTATTTAATTTTTCAATAATCCCTATCCAATCTCCACCAAAGTATTTCTTTTTATTTTTCCTAGATTCATCATATAATCCCCCTTTGGGATTATATGATGGGCATCCATTATGGAATCTGTCCGTTACAATTTGATAGATTATATCTTTAGAAAAATTAACGTTGTTCCCATTCACCTTAAGTTTATCTTTTTCTTTCAAATGACAACCTCCATCCCATAGAAGCATTTACCAGCTATTTTCAAACGTTTAGCACTCTACCCTTAAGTACCATTTGAAAAATAGTTACAATATATTTCGCCTCCTAACTAGTAACTCATGTTTCGATTCCATTTTTCATACAAAATAATGTCTACAAGTAGGTTCTATATTTGTCCTATAAACTGTACCATTTGATTTATGTCGAAGTAAGGGAAAAAATGTCATTATATAGGGAGGATAAATATAGAAAATTCTTACATAGAATTATGCTTACAAAATATAGCCCCAATAAAATACATAGACAAAACATTTTTTATTTGGTAATATTCACCTGAAAATATTTGGTAAAACTTTATGCGGAGAGGAGTATTAAAAATAAATACTAGATTATTAATAAAAATACTATTTATACTACTAATACCAATCTTATATTCCAAAATAAACTATAAAATATAAATATAGCTTCCGATCTTACAAATATTAAAAATCTAGGGAAAAGCTGTAAAGAAATTTCAAAATAATCTGGAGAAATATTTTATTTGTAAAAATCTTATATAAAAATTAAAACAATATTGTACAGTTAAAATGTTCCTTCTTAAATGCTATTTAAAATTTTCTCTATAAATTAAAGATTTACTTCTACAAATTTAATAATGCCATTAGTGGATATTTTCTAGTAATTTAATTTCATAACAATTTAAATCTACTTACATTCTAAGATTTCTATGGTCAATTTATATTGCGTTTTATTTTTCAAACATGTATCTACTTAAATCCATTTCATACCTACCGTTTTTACCTCAAAATAACAATATCTTATATTAATATAGCTCTTTTACAATTAGATTCCATTTCATTAATCATCTAATTAACTTGATTACTACAGTTCACCACTATTAGTTTGCAAACAAATTTTTATAAATTAGATACTTAAATTTGTGAGGTGACAATACTATGCAACAACAGGTCGAATTAGATTCCGCTCTTGCTGTTTCTTCGAAAAAGACATTATGGAAAAATCGTACATTTACTTTTGTATTTACAGGTTATACCTTATCAATGTTCGGAAATTCATTTCACAGTATTGCTTTAAACCTTTGGGTACTACAAGCAACAGGAAGTGCCAAATTAATGTCTACAATTGCCATAACTCATATGGTCATGAGCATGTTGTTTTCTTCCATTGCAGGTACTGTTGCAGATAGGGTAGATCGCAGAAAACTAATGTGGATAACAGATATAATAAGAAGTCTTTTAATACTAAGTATCGCATTTTGTATTGCAATACCCGGTACCTCCTTTATTCTTATTATTATCTTAACCGCTCTTACTTCTTGCGCAGGATTATTTCAGTCTCCTGCATTCCATGCTTCCTTAGTTGATATTGTAGGAAAAGACAAAGTTCAACAAGCTACTGGAGTATTAAATGTAGCAGATAATGTATCTCGTATTTCGGGGCTAGCAATAGGAGGTGTTGTAGTTGCAGCATTTGGTGGTAGCATTGCTATCTCAGTTGACGCAGTTACTTTTATGTTATCCGCTATTTTAGTGTTATTAAGTGGAAAGTTTCCTAATTCTACAAAGAAAACAGGGATAAAAAATTCATTTCAGGAGGATCTTGTTGCAGGCTTCAAGTATATATGGCAGAACCCTTTTGCTAAATCTGTTATTATACTCTCGCCTACTTTAATCACATTTTTCACTGCTTCATTAATGCTTATTCAAGTAATGTCTGTAAAAGTGTGGAAAGCAAATCCGATTGAATTTGGGATAATTGAATCTAGCATTCCAATAGGTTATATGTTAGGCGCAGGCATTATTATCTTTTTTGATAAAAAGTTACATCGACGGGGTTGGTGGATAATCCTTAGTATGGTTTTACTAGCTCCAATCTTTGTAGGGCTATCTTTTGCTCCATCTGTTCTTTATGCAGTACCATTAATTCTCCTCTTAGGAATACTTTTTTCATTTTGTACATTGCTTGTCAATGTGATTATTAAAGTTGAGGTAGATCCTGAGTTACAGGGAAGGACTTTTGGAACACTTGGTTCTCTTACGAGTATTGCATCACCAGTTGCTTTAGCAATTTCCTCATTTTTCGCTGACATTTATGGTCCACCATTAATCTTATTAATAAATGGGGTCTTATTATTTATTTCAGGACTAATTGTACTGTTCTTTCTTAAATCAATTAGATCATATAAATGATTCTTTTTCGTTATAAAAAAACATTAAGTATCCAAACTTGAAAATGCCGAAATTGTTAAGGATATCAACTCTTTCGGCATTTTTCCTATATCACTTAAGGAGAGATTTTTATGCCAAAGAAAATACTTATACTCGGAACCTTTCTGATAGCGGCTAGCCTTTTAGGTTGCACAAATATAGAACACAAAGATACTCTCGACAAAATAGAAGTACCAGAAAAAGAACCAGTGGATGCAAAAGAAAAAGTTGCACTTAAACATATGACAGCAGAAGAATATTTAAAAAACTATAATAAAATTAAGAGTACTGTATCTACACAAGGTATTGAAATTCTTCCATTTAATCTTGAACTAGAAAAGAAATCCAATACATATAGGTTTTATTACCCTAAAAAAGTAGATAAATCAGATCAAGATATGAAATGGGTAAGTGTTATGTTAGGAGAAGGCGGAAAAGTAATTGATGGAATTATGTATACTGGCTATGCAGATATACCTACGATTAAAGCAATGATTCAAGCTACTAACATTACATGGACTAATGAATTAGATCAGTTAATTGGTTCAATAGGAAATGAAGATTTTTCAAAAACAATGGAAATTGAAAAAGTGAAACTATCTGTTAAAGGTAATTCGAAAAATATTAAAGTTATGATAGATTCAATGAAATTAGATCCACCTCAATCCCTTTAAAACAAATATAGTCCCAAATTCCTATTTAATTTCTTTAATTTTATACTATATAGAAATTTATTTAGCTTTTAATAATTAAGTCTAGCTATGAGACTATACAAAAAATCGTCAGCGCTTTTAAAAAGCAACTGACGATTTTTTTATTCTCTTACATTTTTATTTAAATTGGCATCAACAACATGACCCTGTCTATTTATTTAATTCTAACTTCCAAAACATTATTCTATAATTTCAAAAAGGTTATTGCCATTATTACCACCCGGTAATATAAATTTCACATGTTGATCTGCTGGAATAGTTATATAATGATATTGATCAGGTTTAGTTAATTTGGTTGTACTTTTCCAAGTTCCTGAAGTCCAGTACGTTACTTGTGAAAAAAATGCTAGTGGCGGGAATTTCTCTGGATCGGTTGACTTATCATTTTCTGAAATAATTTCAGGCTTAATTCTAATTTTCTTTCCTGCCGCATTTTTAAATTGAAAATCATAAACAATTCCATAGTTTCCTTCAAGCGTCGGGTTTGAATTTTCTAGATACCATATAGGTGCTTCGTATTCATTAATACCAACACGAGGTTGAGGATATGCTTTACTTGTCTTTGAACCTACATAAAAGGTACTTGTTGTTACATTATCAATAACAGCATACCTTTCATCGTAATTATAATTAGCAGTTGAAGTAGTTTTATTATAATTTTTAACCTGTGTTATTTTTATAGGATCAAAAATTTCTGATGGGCTAGAGAACTGTCCATCTGGTTTTTTCTTTGAAACAAATTGACGTAGGGTTAATTTTGCGTTCGGAATAAACTTAATTTTTCCATTAACTGCAAAAGTATCTTCTACATCTTTTTCTAATATAAATACATGTCCATCTGCTGGAATAGTAATAGCTTGATCATTGTTACTATTTCCATATTGAACTATAGTACTAGATGTAATGCCCATTATATCCCATGAACCATCAGAACTAACCGGATATGCTGCATTTACAGCACTATTTTTAATTCTTATAGTTTGCGGTTGACGACCTTCATTGTGTATAGCATATCCAAATTTCAATTGACCTCCAGTATAATTTCGATTAAAAAATTCAGCACTATACTCTTGATTTGCTTCTAATATTCTTTCATTTGTGTAGTAAGCATACTTACCAGCTCCAAAGCTTGATCCCATATTTGGATTATCGTATACACTTTCTGGTGCATTTGTATATATGTACTTTGCCCCGCCTTGTTTATACTTTATTTGTGTAATCATAGAAGCCTCTACTCCTCCTGAACCAGTTACCCCTAAAAACAAAAGTGACGATAGTAAAACTGAAGAAAAAACTTTTCTGTTCAAAAACACAGCTCCCTTCCATTTATTACAACTAAATCTAGCATACGCCTTACATACAATAAATGTAAATGGGATGTATAGCTGTTGTTATTGAGAAATACTGATCCATCAAACATACTCTTAATAATTATATATATAGTAACAACGAATTCTTAAAAAGTGATCTGTCTCCTTTGTAAAGGACATTAAAAAAGCTAGGCAACATCAAAAAAATATTTCTGTATTTAACAGTTTCATCTTTTTTGAATTCCATTGGCATCTATAATAATTATGTATGTTATATATTTCTTAATCTCTTGTTTTAATTAAATAACAGATTCGCTATGCGAACTGAACAAACAATCTCTTATTTTTCCATGATTCTATAAATGTGCTTTAAATTTTAGACAACTTGAAACTGATCTGCCAATGTCATCTTTATTTGATGAGCCCCTTTCTATTTCTAAATCATAGTATTTTTAATATAGTTTCTTTCATGATTTCGTTTCGATTTCTCTTTTGTTTCCGTTGTTCTTGAAATGAAATTGAAAATTAATTATAGTATCCCAAATGGTATACACAAGCTATTTCACACAAATGATTGACCATATTCTTTAAATTATATTTAACCATTAATTTTTGAATTACCAATAATATTTTTCTGGGTTATTACATTAAATTTAATATTATGATATATTTATATTCGGAATGATTATATCTTACATTTAAAGGGAGAATTTTAATGGATAACCTACTATTGAAAAAGGACTTAACAACGGATCAAATGGTTCTTGTTACTTCAGAGTTTGAGAAAAAGAAAAAATCAAAAGGACTTGCTTACCTAATTTGGTTTTTTCTAGGCGGACTTGGTGGTCACCGCTACTACGCACGTGACTTTGGTATGGCAATTGCCATGACACTGACTCTTGGCGGACTTGGTTTCTGGGCTTTAATCGATGTTTTCTTTATTGGAAGCCGAATTGGTAAGAAAAATGAAATGTTAGAACGTGAAATTATTATGAAAGTTAAAAAGATGACTGCTTCAAAACGTTTATCTTCATAAAAAACCTCCTTTGGGAGGTTTTTTATATAAACATTTCAATTTTTGTTTTCACTAAATACTTTTTCCAATAACAAGTTTCCTCCCCCATAACGTGTAGCCATCAATACATCATACACGTTTCTAATTCTTGTTTCTCACTACGTGTAATCATATTCAATCTTACGTAACTCATCCTTACTTCTCTTTTTATGTATTTTTATGTTTTAAGAAAATAACTCTACCAACTAGTAACAAAAATGCTCCCATTGTACCTTTTAGTTGTTATTCTTTAAATTGTAGTGACCAATCCGGACTGATCCCTCCATATTTCTAATCCCCCTTGAGTATTTTTTCCTAAAGAGGATTTTTATGTCCAAAGAAGAACATTTTACATTGAAAGCGGTTTAAAGCGGTTTTTGGGATAGGTTCAGTGTCTGAATATTAGTCGTGGTTAAAAATGCTAGTTCGCCACAAGGGCATCCTATGAGATTAAATTGATGAATAAAAAACTTTTTTGAATTGCGCACTATATTCTAAATATAATCTCACTTATGAACGAGCAATCAATCGAGGATGACATTTCAGTAAAAATCCTCTCTTAATGTTATAAAAGAAGCAATAGAAATTAGTAGCCTTTTGTGTCTGCACACTAAACTATTGGAGGGATTAAAATGTTAAACAAAAGTGCCGTCCTCTACACTGAGGAAAATGGTATTGCAAGAATTACATTAAACAGACCGGAATCACTAAATGCGTTAAACCGAGATGTTCTTGAGCAACTTTCCTCCGCCTTGGACAGGGTTAAAACTAATTCAAGTGTAAAAGCATTGATAATTATCGGTGCCGGAGAAAAGGCATTTTCCGCAGGTGCTGACATTCAGTTTCTCAATAAAGCCACTCCACTAGAAGTACGGGATTTAGCTCAGTTGGCTGTTACGGTTACTCACAAAATCGAGTCATTAGGAAAAGTGGTTGTTGCTGCCATCAATGGATTTGCACTAGGAGGTGGACTAGAGTTAGCTGAATCCTGTACGATTCGTATTTGTGCTAATCATGCTAGATTAGGACATCCTGAAGTCCGTATTGGAGCTATTGCCGGATTTGGAGGAACTACGAGATTGCCCAGACTTATAGGTAAGGGGCGTGCTACAGAACTGTTGCTCACTGGAACCGCGATAAGCGCAGACGAAGCTTATAGAATAGGACTGGTTAATAGGACTGTTGAGCCTGATAAATTATTATCAGAGGCAGAAGCGCTTATCCAAGAAATTCTATTTCAGGCTCCTATCGCAGTAAAAATGACTTGGGAAGCAATTCATCGGGGAGGTAATTTAACTTTAGAAGAGTCGGCACGTCTTGGAGCAGATTATTTCGGTTTGATAGCGTCCACAGAGGATTTCAGAGAAGGTACTAAATCATTTTTAGAAAAGACCAAACCATTATTTAAAGAAAGATAGTTAATCAAACCAATCATTTTGGGAATTAATATAAAGTTTGATAAAAACGATGAAATAATTTGGGTTGAACTCTTTATATGTAAAAAAATGAATTTTATTTGCAAAATCATGTATTTGCATGAGGTAAAATAGCTTATTTTTATCAATCTTTTTTATAGTTTATTAATAGGGCTATCATCACATCGCTATCAAGATAATACAACAAAATCCCCCCTAAAACGAAAAAATACGCTATTCTTTCTGTATAATCATAGGAAAGGATGGCGTTTTTGTATGTCTATTTCTGTTTCCGATGAATTACAACTATTTGCTCAAGAGATTCAAAGCTGTTTATCTCCAAATATCTTACGAGATCTTGTGTACAACGAACTAGTAAGTATCAAGCGAAGGAGTTAGTCGCTTTATGTGTATGGATGAGTTAAAATGTGCGTGCTCCCCCTTTGTAACCTTAAAACTCATTCCAGCAATTCCTTACAATCTATATTTATAATGCAAACCCTAATTACAGACAAAGGGAGAAGAATGTTTATTATTCTCCTCCCTCTGTCTATTAACAATACTTAATTATAACTCTGTAACCTTTTTTATTCATCCCATATTATTCTACGAATAGTTTAAGATATAAGTACTTCTTATTTGATATTTAGTGCTGATTCACTGAAAACATATATTCTTTGTATGTTTTTCGTGTGGATAGAATAAGCCCCATCATTAGCATGTTCGAAAATAAAGAGCTTCCGCCATATGATAAAAATGGAAGTGCAATACCTTTGACAGGCATTAATCCCACAATCATACCGATATTTTGAAAAAATTGTAGCATTAGAACGCCTACAATTCCTGCACATAGTAAGGTGCCGAATAAATTATCTGCGGAATTACCAATTATAAGTATTCGGGAAAGCATTAAGAAGAATATACATATTATAAAAGTGGCAACTATAAAACCGCCTTCTTCGGCAATTGTGGCAAAAATGAAATCAGTATGTTTTTCTGGAATATAAACATTTCCAGAACTGAAGCCTTTTCCTTCTATCCCTCCACTACCTACAGCTAAAAGTGCTTGTTGAGTTTGATATCCCTGATCTGTATACTGAAATGGATCTAACCAGCCTAAAATTCGCGATTGTTGGTGGGGCTTTAATAAAGTAACTAACTTATTGAAGAAAATATCTGGATATTTTTCGTATATAAATATTAAAGCAGACAATACAGTCATCGGAATCCCTGCAAATAGTACGATTAACTTTTTTTGAATTCCTGACATAAATATAATACATGCAATGGCTGCTATATATAGGAACACCATTCCCGTATCGGGTTGACTATATACAAGTAACGCAGGTGGAATAGTTATCAAAAATATTTTACCAATCAAAAATAAATCAGTTTTAAATGTCCGTGCCATATACTGTGCATTATGTTTTACGACTAAACTTGCGACCAGAAGAAGTAAGGCAAGCTTAAAAAATTCAGCTGGTTGAATAGCACCAATAATTGGAAATCTAAACCATCTTTTTGCCCCTAATATTTCAGGTGTAAAACTTGACACTGGTAATACCTTTAAAATGATAATTGAGATGAACCCCACAATATAAATCGGCCAGGCTAATTTTTGTAATTGATCTAAATCGATATTGGCAACCATTAACAATAGAACAAAACCTATGGCGTAATTTACCATTTGTTTCATAGCAAAATTTTGGTTACCGTATTGCCCGGTTTGCTGACTACTGTATATTGCAACAATACTGGTGACACATAATATGAATAAAATGAATATTAGTTTCTTATCTAATTTTTTTAAAAAAACTATTTTTCCCACCATTACCCCCCCTAGACATTGTTGTATTTACTTTTTATAGGAACTATCCTGTTTTTTATGTGTACATTAACATTTATTAATATAATTTTACAATAATAAGGATAGATTGAACATTCTCAAAATTATCCATACTGATTAAACTATTTTTAGAATACGGGTCACTATGACCTGATTTAATAGATCTCTCACATAAATCTTAAAGTTCTTACATTAAAAATTTTCCGAATTATATTTTGGATTTTTTCGGAGAAGTTCTTCAATAAGTTTTGCTTTTTCATTTACCTTTGTTGCATATGTGAAATCACCATAACAATATGGATACCTAAAATTATTTTTATTTCCACCACAAGTGTACATCTCTGGATTTTGATCAACTTTCATCTTAGAAAAATTTTTGGCCGAATCTTCCGAGTGTTGTTTAACTTCTTGACTCGCAATAAAATCAATATACCCTGGTCCCATATTATAGCTTTGAATAATTGTATCCATGCTAACACCTTTTTCCGTTCCATATTTGTACATTTGAGCAAAGTGTTTTACCCCTTGTTTAATGCTCAGGCTTGTCTCTTGAATTTCATTTGGCTTTAATCCAAGTGATTCAGAAGACTGCATAGGGTCGTTTCCCTCACCTCTACTCTCTTGGTACATAATTCCTAATAAAACTGCTGTTTTCTCTCCTAAATTATATTTTTCTAATTCTTTTTTCAAGGTGAGCTCATATTGCAATAAACGTTTTTCGGCAGCAATCACTTGTTTTTTTTGAATATTGGTTTTATGCTTATCATAAAATATTCCAAGCATGGTTCCTAAACCCAATATACCAATATAGAATAATATAATAAACCGTGTTTTAATCGTATCCTTCATATATTCCTCCTCGTATTAAAAATCCGTACCTTTTCGGACTCAAAATTATTTCTTTTTAGTGCAAAGTTTAATATAGTAATTTAAAGAAAAACAACCGCCTGAATTGGAGGATTTTTCAAAGCGGGGAATTCTTTGAATCGTTTCCGTACCCCTACAAATGTCACACTTTTTTTTTGAACTTTGCTGTTCTTTGTTTTGCCCAATTGATACATTTCTTTTCAATTAAATGATAAGAAAATATAGAACAAAGTATTGTCATTGTAATACATAAAATAAGAAGAAAAAGGGTGGGTATCTTTGCATACAAAAGTTTAAAGAGTACCATCGTGATTGGAAAATGACATAAATAGATACTATATGAAATTTGCCCTAAATATACAAATACACCCTTATTTAAAATATCTTTTACCTTTAGGTTATTCATTGCCATAATGATTATTATACTAACACCAATTACGACACCCCAATCTTTTAATAAGAAAGTAGTATCATTACTAGAAAGCCCGTAAATCATAATGGAATATAGATATAGAAAGATCCCTAATACGATAAGAAGTTTTCTGTTTAAGTTTTTCATACTTTTATATAATTGAGTAAGTTCTTCCTGATGTTTAAAAAGTAGCATTCCAACCATAAACATAGATGTGAAATGCAGTGTATCGGCATAACCATTATAAAACCCCTCAGCTTTCCCAATATGCAACATATTAAGGAAAATACCAATTAAAGAAAAGCTCATAGCAAACAGTATCGTTTTCTTCCAACTCTGTTTATAAAACAGAAGGAATAACAAGGGAAACACGATAGATATACGCATTTCTTGAGCTAATGACCAGATAACCGGATTATAATTATCCGTAAAAAAGTTATTAAGAAGTACAAAGTGATTCATAAGATCTAATTTTGTTATTGGCCCTTGCCATTTATCATAGAACCAATCTCGTAGTCCCGTAACTTCATATGGTGAAAATAAAATAAATAAAGCAAAGGTGATGAATATCCAGAAATAATAAGGGATATAGATTCGTACAAATCGCTTAATTAAATATCCCCAATAATTTGTTTTTGAATGATAGAGTGCCATAGATAGCACAAAACCACTGAGTACATAAAAAACGATTACAGCTTCCCCACCAGCCCATAAAAACCTAAGCGGGGAAAATTTAATAGAATTAGGCAACGATGGTAGCATTAAACAAAAGTGTCCAAATATCACTGTGATAGCCGCTAGTCCTCGTATTGAATCTAATTCGTTTATTCTCTTACTCATAAAGTGTTCTCCTTGTCAATTGTAGATTTTCCCTTTTAATAAAGGTCATTTAACCCCTGGATACTACAAAAAAAGTTGTGTATCTTTTAAAGAGATTTTTCATATTCATGTATGAATTATAGAAAGAAAAAATAAAGTTTATCTAAAGTTTTTTTTAACATTTATCTAAAGTTTTTTAAGATGGTATTCATATTTTATTTTACCGCACAAACATATTTATGTATTTTAAATGCTAAAGTCTGTGTTTGTTCACAGCGTTTTTGTTGTAACAATAAAGAATAATATGTCGTAAAAACAAAACTGCCTTTGTATTTAAGCCCTCAAGGCTGAGTAAGGTACCAGTGGCTGCATGAAGTTTACTACATAATTGTACTAAGGGAGCATTTGCTACTCGTTGACTGATCCAAATACAAATCGTAGCTAAGTCTAAGCCAGAAAACTTATGTTTTCGCTTTATAAATCCGATTTCTCTTGCAAGTTCTGCTAAAAATGCGGGTGCAATATATCGCTTTATTTTTTCAGAAAATAGTTGTAATTCATCTTGAATCGAAAGATTCATAAAAAAACGTCATCCTTTCTATTTAGCTTTTTAGAAAGAATAACGTTTTTTTACAATTGGGGGTATTTCAAAACCCTAGCTTGATAGCGATGTGGCTGAACCCCTAAACGTACAATTTTCTTTTTTCGTTCGTGTCGGGTCTTATAGCATTTAGGTAATCAGCTATTTGTTAATCGTCAGGCAGATATTTTTAGCTAAAAAACCTATAATTGAAATATAATACAGATTACCAATCGTTTTATACGTATCTCAGTTGAACTTCAGAATCACATATTATTTTAACTACTGCTATTCTTCTCTAATTACATCTATAACGTTATCCTTTTTAATTTTCCGAAGCGGAATTAGTACCGATACATAACTAATCAACAGTGCAGTTATAAATGTGATAAAGCTAGATTGATAAGGAATAATCCATTCAAACGACACCGTATTTGACAGTGCTACATAAAGAATATACGACAGCATACAGCCGAAAAAGATCCCTTGTATGCTTCCAAAGAAACCGTACAGAAGTCCTTCATATATAACCATCTTTTTCAAATCTTTTTGCGACATACCAATCGATTTTAAAGCAGCTAATTCTTTTCTTCTCATAATGATGCTGACTGTGATGGTATTTAAAATATTTACACAACCAATTAGTGTAATAACAGCTATAAATCCGTACCCTAATATTTTTATATAAAGTATATTGTCTGTATGGAAATTACTTTGAACAATATTATTTTTTACATCTATAGATGCATCTCCACTCAGTTTCTTTTGTATATCTAAAATTGTAGCATCAGCCTGAGATTGATTCTCTAAATCAATTTCAAAACCTGTTAATTTTTGTGGAGATGGTGTAATATGTTCGGCTATTTGTTCACTAGTAATAAAAGTTATGGTATCCATCACTCTACTCATATTAAAAATATCTAATTCTACAATTGCAGCTATTTTTAAAGTTTCTAGTTTGTCTTCATTGTAAGAGATTTCCTCTGTAGGTTTTCTTTCCTGTCGACTTGTTATTTGGATTTCATCCCCTACCTGAAAAGTACTTAGAGAACCTATATATTTTTTACTTGTATTCATATCATTTGATGCAGCTTGCTTTACTAAAATAACCTCTTTTTCACGATTTAATTTTGAAATATCAATTCTTCCACTAGTTACATTTTCAGCTAGTTTCTTTAAACTATTCTCATCGTATGCTTTTATTTGTGTTTCCATAATTTCTACAGTCTGATTATTGTATTTTACTTTATGATACAGCGATTCATTTCCTTGTAATTCTTTAATTTGTTTATTTTTTGGTACTTTCGTATAAAAATCATTTGCCTGATATTGCTTGTACAGATTCTCTACGTTATTAACTTTATAAATATTTCGACTCATACGATCTATGCTAGGCTTGTCTAAATTTGAATTAACCGTAACTGATATATCCGATTTTAGAGCTTGAATTTCCGGTTGTTTACGCTGAATGACAGTATCTATGAGAAACGTAAACGTGATATACAGTACACTACTTATAATAATAGACAAAATTGTAACTGTATATCTATTGGGATTTCTTTGGATATTTTTCAATGCCATACTTAACGGAAAAGATAGTGGTTTCTTTAGTTTTGTTCTCTTCTTTTTCTTTATTTTTTCTTTTTTTATAGCCAATCGGCTACTTACGGCCAGTAGCGGTGAAATTCTACCTGCAAAAAAAGCGGGAAAATAGCTTGAAATATAAACAGTTATCAATGTAATTAACGAACTTACACATATAATTAACCAATCTAATTTAATTGTGTATCCCATAGAGTTTTTAAGTACGTTTATCAGTACTTGATTAAGTAAAAAGACTACTAATATACTACACAAAATCCCAAAAAAGATAGCAATAATAGAAAGAAATGTTGCTTCTCTTATCACAATTTTTCTGATTTGTTTTTTTGTAGCTCCTATACTCCTCAATAGCCCAAACTGTTTCATTCGCTCTACTATACTAATTTGAAATGCATTGTAAATAATAACAATTGTAGAAATCACAACAATCCCAATACTAATAGCGGCTGCCACCATTATCTCCACACTAGGCTTTAAGGCTCTCTTTAATTCGTCATTCACTCTTATATTTTCTTTATTCGTCAATAATTTAAATTGGTTTTCAACTTCATCAAAGTTTGCGTACTTATGCAATTCAATCAATACGCTACCTTCACCAACTTTGAAATTATTTTTATATGTAAATAATTGACCAGTTTTATTTTCCTGAGTACTACTAGACTTATTTAGCAAACCAACAAGTTTATATTTTTTTTCATGAATAGTAAACATACCACCTAATTTAAGATTGGGACCGAAGTAAGGCAGCATCCATTTATCCAAAACAGCCTCGCTTTCATTTGAAGGCAGCTTACCTTCTACAGGAATACTAGACTGTAACAGCTTCAATGCTTGATGATCTGCATACATATAAGAGACAGCTATATCATCAACATGGAGCACCTCTCCTGGAGTTATGATGCCATAAGAAGATATATTCGGATTACTTTTTATCATATTGAAAAGCTTTTGATTATAATTTTCAACTGAAATATTTGCAGAACCCATAGAACCTTTTTTAGCATTTTCAATTCCCGAAGTGTATCCACTATTAAAAAAAAGTCCAATCGTTGTTATTAGCGCCAATG
Organism: Bacillus cereus group sp. BfR-BA-01441; assembly: GCF_022663075.1. Classification (NCBI taxonomy): domain Bacteria; kingdom Bacillati; phylum Bacillota; class Bacilli; order Caryophanales; family Bacillaceae; genus Bacillus; species Bacillus cereus group sp. BfR-BA-01441. The sequence goes on along the minus strand of NZ_JAKUEU010000008.1, from coordinate 34,404 downwards.
CTAGAATAATACCTGTTAATGTTAGCAGAGTACGTTTTATATTACTTCTGAGATATTTTTGACTTAACTGTTTGTAACTATGAATCAATACTCCTCCCCTCCACATTTCTCTTGATTTTGCACTAACTTTTTATCTGAAATAATCATGCCATCTGTAATGGTTATAATTCGATCAGAGTTTGATGCGATAGCAGGGTCATGAGTAATTAAAATCACCGTCTGATTATATTTTTTAGCCGTTACTTTTAATAAATTCAGAACTTCTTTTGTATTTTTTGTATCTAGATTTCCGGTTGGTTCATCCGCTAAGATAATATCGGGTTTATTTATAAGGGATCTACCAATAGATACCCTTTGTTGTTGACCACCCGATAATTCAGAAGGCAAATGATCTCGTCTTTCATTTAACCCTAGAATTCTTATAATTTCATCCAAGTAATGATCATCTACCTGTTCTTCGTCCAATAGAGCTGGCAAAGCAATATTTTCTTGTACATTCAAGACAGGAATTAAATTGAAAAACTGAAATATAAATCCAACTTTTCTTCGGCGAAAAATAGAGAGTTCATTATCTTTATAATTGTAGATATTTTCATCACCTATAAACACATTTCCCGAACTCGGACGATCCAGCCCTCCTAAAATATGCAATAAGGTACTTTTACCAGAACCTGATGCTCCAACTATGGTTACGAATTCTCCTCTATGAATGGAAAGATTAATTCCTTTTAACGCCTGTACTTGCGTTTCTCCCTCTCCATATGTTTTTACTACATTTTCTAATCTAACAACCTCCATACAACTCATCCTTTTCACAGATTAATTTTGAATCTCTACAAAATAGATTTTATCCTTATCGTGCTCACCATTCTCGTCTTTCACTGCATACACTTTTGAAACGTAGTCGACCACCTTTTTTACTTTGTTTTTATTTTTATAATCAAAATTTTCTTTTGCAAACTGAATTAACGAAAGGCTTACTTCTTTTTCTTTTAATTGTTTATATGTTTCCTCATTAACAATTACTATCGGTGATGAAAAATAGCCAATCCAATTATTTTGTTCAATATGTTGAACAGGTATCATTTGTCCATTTAAATTTAAATTTCCATCCTTAACTTCCCCATCTTCCGCATTTTTTCTATAAAATATGTTTTTTTCATTCGCTAATTCTTTTATTTCTTTTACCGAGGCTGAAGTCATTGAACTATCTTCTTTAGATAAGGGTGTTCTTATAATTCCTTTTTTTAAGAATTTTTCAGCTGTAGATTTTGTAATAACCGCATATTGTTTCTTTCTAACAGATGGTTTATTAAGTTCCTTGTCTATCTCTTCTTCAGTCATATTTCCTCCTTTTTCTTTCCATTCTTTCTTAATTTCTTCTTTCTGTTCGGTAGTGAATTCTTGTTTTATTATTTCTGTGACCAATTTATAACTATAATCTGCTGTTCTTACGTTTTGATCTTTATACAGATTTTTGACAGCTGATATATTTTCTTTCGTTCCAGATACCATGATACCGTTTACTGGTTGTGAGGGACCATTTATATACCGATTTACAGCAAACCCTATACCTATAAAAATTGCTGTTACTACTAGAAATCCTATTACCTTTTTCATTTTCTTCCTCCTCATATACTATGTTTAATCTGGGATTAGAACAGTAGGTTTTTTCTTTATATAAACAGTGGCTAAAATGCTACAAGTCTTAATAAAGAATGATTACCTTCAGTATAGACGTCTTTAATTGTTAATTGAATAACTCTTGTCTTACTATATATACTTTAATCTTACAATTTAGTAAGATTACTAAATCTAACTTTTTATATACTCGTAACTCTGATTAAGATATACTTTAAAATTAAACGGCTTTTATACACTTATTTAAGTACACACATACTTTTCAAATTCTCAAAAATCCGCTCCCATTCGGCTCTTATTCTCAATGATCTGTTTTTTAAAATTCATTTACATAATTAATGTGAATTCAAATTTCATTTAACATTTTTGTATAAAATAACTTAAACAAAACTTTACTGATTGTATAAAAACGTACAAATTCAACAAGACACTATTACAAGGTTTTTCAAAATATAAGCAAGTACATGTATGAATTACATAAATATTCTGCTTTAAGTAATTGTTGTATCTCATTATGTACTGAAAAGCTTTAAGTCGATTTGGGTATTATGCTTATACTCAGAAAAGCCTCTAAAAATCCATTTCCATACCAAACTATTTTAAATTAGCCAATCAACGTGTAAAATAACTGTCATAATCTAAAATACTGCCATAATCAAAGACAAATGAGGAGAGATACTGTGGATAAAGTATTATTCGTTGAAGACGATAACGATCTAGGAATGGCTATTGAGTTTACTCTAAAAGGAGAAGGACTTGAGGTCATAAGAGTTTCTACTGTACAAGATGCAAAAGACCAATACGAAAATAATAAATTTGACTTAGCTATATTGGATGTTGGACTCCCAGATGGAAATGGGTATGATTTATGTACCTATCTTAAAAGAAAAGGTGATATACCTATTATTTTTCTCACAGCACTGGATGAAGAGGCAAATGTAGTAATGGGCCTTGATATTGGTGGAGATGATTATATAACAAAACCCTTCAGGGTAAAAGAGCTATTATCTAGAGTAAAAGTACAATTAAGAAAAAAAATTAAAACAGCTTCTAATACTATATTGAAGTCTGAAAATATACAGCTTGAAGTTGAAGCGGCCAGAGCCTTTAAGCATGAGAAAAGTATAAATTTAACACATTTAGAATACAAACTCTTATTAACGTTAATGCTAAATCCTCATAAAGTGTTACAAAGAAATGAGATATTGAAAAAAATAGCAGATGAAGGTGAAGTGTTTTTCGATGAAAATACTCTTTCTGTTTATGTAAAAAGATTGAGAAGTAAAATTGAGGATAATCCACAAAATCCTGACTGTATAATCACACAAAGAGGTGTCGGATATTTCTGGAATAAAGACGTCAGTAAGGAGTAATTTAATGATAAATAGAGAAATAAAAATTAATATACTTACATTAGCATTAATCTCTTTTTTATTTATTATATATCAAGTTATCACAGTTCATATTCTATATGACCATTTAAAAAATGATTATATTACTATTTGGAGTGAAATTACTGGAAAACTAATTGAACAAAACCCAGAAAATGAATACGAAATAATACAAGCACTTACAAATGATACAGCCAATAAAAAAGATTATTCCAGTGATGGAGAAATGCTATTAAAACAATATGGTCTATCTGCCGAATTGGATTCAAGACTTTTTCCTTATTTAAATAAACATATATCCCAAAACAATATATACATGTTCCTTGGAGCAATAGGGTTCAGCTTAATCCTAATTTTTCTAAATTACTTACAATATAAATCTTTTTTCTTAAAAATTAGAAATGTAACAGCTGCAGCGAATAAAATTATTGAAGGTGATTACACCATTGATATTAAGGAAAATAGAGAAGGTGATCTAGCTAAACTTGCTAATTCTTTTCATAAACTGAAACATGTTATTAGAAAAAGTATGCATAATTTAATGGAAGAAAAACAATTTTTAATTCAAACTTTACAAGATATTTCTCATCAACTAAAAACACCCCTCTCAACACTAACAGTGAACAATGATATCTTATTACAAGGTAAATTAAATGAACAACAATATCATTTTTTACACAATAATGATGTTCAAATTTCAAGAATCAACTTTTTAATACATAATTTATTAAAAGTTTCAAAAATAGATGCTAGAGCAATACTATTTGAAAAAGAAAACTCTGATATTATTGATACAATTTATGAGGTCATTGCTAGTTTGAACAGTAAATTAAATAAAAAAAATATGAACATACATTTAAAAACCAATGAAAAAATATCACTTTTTCATGACAGTATTTGGATGCAAGAAGCTTTATTAAATATTTTAAAGAATTCCATTGAACATTCAAATGATAATAGTTCTATTTATTTTGAAGTCACAGACTCTCCTATTCATACTGAAATAATAATTCAAGATTTTGGTGAAGGTATTGCATCAGAAGATTTGCCATATATATTCGATAGATTTTACAAAACAAAAAATTCTAATAAAGAAGGCTCCATTGGAATTGGCTTAGCACTAGCGAAATCAATTATCGAAGCTCACCATGGATTTATTAAAGTAGAAAGTCAAAAACACTCATTCACAAAATTCACAATAACTTTTATGAAGTATTAATAGTTCATAAAAGTTATTGTAAAACCCTAACCCTTGAGTATAATTTTTAAAAATCAATCATCTGTAAAAAAGAAATTCGATTAATTTTTCATAAATGACTGTAGAGAAATAACTTTTTCGTTTTAGGGGTAATTAAAAATCTTAAAAACTAATATTATCTATAGCCTTTGTTACATTATCTTTATTACCATAATATTTTTCAATTTTTTCTACACTTAATATATTTCGCATTAATAATTCTCCTTTTTCATTATAAAAATTCTTTAACTCCCCTTCATTTTATATAATTTCATTACTAGTATCGGTGGAATTACATTTCATTAACATTACATTTTTGTTATATTGAGTGATAACTATACATGTAAGTTATCAGAAATCGCAGTGGTATACATAAGGTTTATTCGATGCCTTACCAAATGGACAGATAAGTTTTGGTGCAAAAATGATAAAACTTAAGTAATTAGTGGAAATAAACAAACTAGTTACGGCGGAACAACGGCTCAATTTAAAAGATATGGATTTATATTCATTTCACAAAAAGATTTTGAAAACAGAAAAGGATTTGACCTTTAAGGCCAAATCCTTTTTATTATTTCGCAGCAAGTTTTTCTTTCACTTTTGTAGGAAGCTCATCCTGCTTCACTTCTTCCCAATTGGATTTATTTTTAAATACGGTACATGAAATTACCAATAATAAAAAAATCCTTCAAATAGGGCCATATTACATTTTCTCATTCTGTGAGATTAATCTAATGATACATTGAACCATCCCCACTTTCACTTCGTTTAGAAGTGAGGGATTCCTAATCAATTAGAGTTCGATAGAACTTTAATTGATTAGGCTAACCCCACAGTCCTTGCGGCTAGAAGCCTTATCGCTTCATTCTTTAGATTGATACTTGCGTTAATATCCCTATTATGGTGTGTACGACAAGAAAGACAGTCCCATTCACGTAGGTTTTCTTTATTTTGACATCCACAACAAGAACATAATTGGCTGGAAGCAAATGTTTTCGATACGACAATGACTTGTTTGCCATACCATTTTGCTTTGTATTCTAACATGGATCGAAATTGCGACCAAGATACCTCACTAATTGCTTTTGCTAACTTATGATTCTTTAACATATTCGATACTTGCAAATCCTCTATACCAATAACATCGTGGTTTTTGATGATTTCAGTTGAAATTTTGTCCAAGTAATCTTTTCTAGTATTTGATATGTATTCATAAATTCTAGCTACCTTTACTCGTTGTTTATTCCAGCGAAAAGATCCTTTCATTCTTCTAGAAAGCACACGCTGTGCTTTTGCCAACTTATCTTCTAATGATCGGAAAAACTTCGGATTTTCATAGTGTGTTCCATCTGACAAAATAGCGAAATCTTTTAGTCCTACATCTATTCCAATGTAAGAATGTGTTTTCGGAAGTTCTTGTATTTCTGTTTCAACTAATAGTGACAAAAAATATCTACCAGAAGGGTTCCGTCTAACTGTAGCATTTACAATACGTCCCTCTACTTCACGACTTTTGGCAAATCGAACAAGGCCTAGTTTCGGCAACTTTATTTTGTTCCCTACAACGGCAATGTTTTCATTGGTTTGTTTTGTGGTATAAGATTGTAAGTTGTTCTTCTTAGATTTAAAGCGCGGTGCACTGTTTTGTTTTTTGAAAAAGCGCGTATAAGCATCCGCAAGGTTGCGAACAGACGAATGAATCGCAATACTATCCACTTCTTTTAGCCAAACAAGCTCTTTCTTCATGGCAGGTAGTTTGGCAGAGCATGTACCATAAGGTCAAGCCTTTTCCTGTCTCTTTGTATGCGTGGAAATGATTGAATACAAAGCGAGAACACCCAATCGTTTTGTTGATTAGAATTGCTTGTGTTTGATTTGGATAGATACGAAACTTATAGGCTTTATTCATCATTATTTAATTCACCTCCATTTCGGTATATGACCATTACACACCAAACGTATATTCGATAAATAGTAAAGTAATACTTTTTATATGTCGAACAATTAAGATAGCTTCCTGCCATCCCTTGTTCGAAGCCAATTCATCTCCCACCTACTCACTGGGCTGTGACCCTTCACGTTCCTTGAGGAAGGAGTCTTCTTGGCTAAAATGAAAAAATAAACTTAAAAAGAGAATTAAAATTCTAAATTTAACCTTTAGAATCATTTATTTTCTAAAAAAACAATTCCACATCTTTATCAACTCATTTTAGAATATTTAAACAATAATTTTATATACATTCCCTGCATAAATTATTCATTTTCTTTTATATAAGACCTACTTTTTTCTTCTGATAAATTATTAAATATTGGATTATTATACATAACCCCAAAAACATGCGGTATTTTGTAGAATTTTGTCTATCAATATGTATGTACACCCTTTTGTAGTGGATATAGACTGTGAGGTGTAAGGAGATACCTTACAAAATAATAAAAAGGAGATTATAGAATGAGTAGATTAACAAAATTCTCAAAGTTAGCATTTGCAACTTTAATTGCGGGAAGTAGTTTAAGCACCCTTGTTTCGTCACACAGTGTACAAGCTGACACCTTAGATCCTAATTACCAAGACATTGTAAAATTCATACCACCTTCTAGTGCTAGGCCAACATTGGAACAAAAAAACACTATTGTTCCCGAATCAAAAGTTATTAAAAACCATTTTGTAAAATACTCTAAAGCACATTTCCAAACTAAAGAAAGTATACCAAAAGAGATTTATTATTCTTCAGAAGGCTTTAAGGGCTATATACAAGCAAGTATCGTTTGGGATATGGGAGATCATTTCGCAACACTATATTCCGGAACTGTTATTCGATGTTAGACTTTTAATCCCTTCTCTTCTAATGCTTATAATGATCGATAGCTCACTGCTAATACTGTAATATCTATTATTCATAAAATAAACCACAAAATCTTTCGATTTCATGGTTTATCAAATATAAAGATAATGCTAAACGAATACTCTAACATTACCTTCCCCAAAGTTAATTATATAGTATTTTAAAAAGAATTCCACCTACTAACACCTTTTTGTTGCGCCTATTCGTTTATTTCAATATGATACTTTTCCATCTCGTATATGCAATAGACAATGATAGCTAAACTCCAACTGACACTATAATAATTATGTGTGTAGAAGTCATAGCCCGCTTTAATACCTTTCTCTATTACAACTAATGTAAATCCTAAAGCCACCCATCTGTTAATTTTCATCTTTATAAACGTTAAAGAGATAATTATTAAAAATAAAATATTTATAAGATGATTTATCATTAGCTCATATTTTTGAATGTATACTGCCATCATACAAGCAACGATATTAGTCGCAATGCCAAAGGCAATCATTGCTCCCCAAACCCTGCCCGAAAGTCCCACTCCTGAGTCAGTCCCTTCCTAAACAAAATTCCTTTTCCTTAATTCGTTCCTACACCCTATTCAAGATATGCTAAATTATCCTTGTCTGATGAATATCTATTTATCTTTTCATATAGAGCAAACAAAATTTCTACTCATAATTTTTTCTTTATTAGACAAACTATGTCTAAGCCGTTTGAACTAGCGGCTTCACTCTTCTGGTAATGGGATAGCACAATTTATTGAATTGACTAACTCATTCAACCCACTGGCACCGGCAGGCAACAAAATAGTTGTCTGCCATTTTCATGTATACTTTTTCTAATTTCATTTCAAACCAAGTGTGTGCTGTACTGATTTCAAAAGGACAGCATTTCATTTTTTAAAATGTAAAAAAGATAAGGTCCTGTCTACTTTTGGTATAGGACTTTCTCTTTTCACACATACTATTTTTGAACCTGTTTACCAATACGTGTCCTAATGGTGTCTTGAATTCCTCCTAAAAAGGGCTGCAGATACGACTGCATGCCCTTTTTGTTTACGTTGCTGCTCTATATTTCATAAAATAATTAAAAACTAAAAATGTAATATTACATATTTTTTCTGTTCAGATTATGTTAGGATTTACTTCGTAGTCGAATTATGGTTTCGTATCTAATTCAGCAATATGTGAACTGTTTACTTAAAGAAAAGACACCCAAAAGGTGTCTTTTCTTCTTTTAATCTAAAAAACATTTTTTCTTTTCAGTAAGATCCAAAAACCTCATAATTAAAGGCAATTTAATCATGGTACTCAAGAGTTTTCATCCATTTCAATATATCTATAGCTTAATTTAAAATCACATTTCCAGCACTATATTTGCTTTCCTACAGATTTTCTGTCTTGTTCTTAATTCTGTCAAAATCCTCATGTAGCTATACAAAGAATATATGCTAATATGATTTTAAGAAACTATGCGTTCCCTTAACCCTGTATCCGGCCCTGTATTTTTGCAGGGCCTTTGTTTGTGCAATTTATTTATATTCTGCTTATAATAATTAATCATATCGACTTTCTTTTTAAATTATTTAAATGTCTATTATATTTCCTATGGATTTTTTTACTTGTGTTGTAATATACAAACTCCAAGTTAGTCTTATATGACCAACTTGGAATTATTATTGGATATCTAAATATATACTGCTCTAAACAAACATTAACACTATATACATAGTGTTAATGTTCTTAATTGAATATTAGTAATAGTAAGTATAAACATTATCAATTTACTATATCTTACATTTATGTAAAAATAGATTTATGTTAAGCTTTTTCTAAATCTTTCCCCTAATAAAGATTTGAAAGTAGCATTTCATGATTCTCCTTACTGTTAATATGCCAGGAAAAAGAACCCTATAGGGTTCTTTTTCTGTTCATTACAACCTCCTTCTACTTAATACTACTATCTTATGTATCGCTATGCATATCTTGGGCAATTCCCTTCACCTCAAATCGATAATTCATATTATGTTAAAAAATATTTCTATTAATACAGCTTGATTCATTTAATTGTTATATATAGAATTATAGTTAGTACCATCTAGCCAATCTACATTCAAATAGATTCTCACTTTAACATGACATAAATTCATTAAATATATAGGAGTTTAATATGACTATAACTACATACAATTTATACGAATACAAAGATTACTGGAATGATTTTGAGATCCGTGAATACTTAGAGTTTCTAGATCTATTTAAAGCAAGATTAAAATTCTACTGTGATTGTGGATTTTACATTGGTATAGATACAAATTTAATTATGGATTTCCCCGTTATTTTAGATTTAATAAAATCAAAAGATAAGTTATTAATTAGCCGCAAAGTATATGATGAGTTAGATGGGTTGAAAAAATCCAGCAATAAAGCAGGTAAACAAGCTCGTTACGCACTACAGAAATTAGAAGAATATCAAATTTCAAACGGACCTATTTCTTTTTTAAAAACAGATAAAACTTTTACTGAATCATTAAATCTTCAACCTGAATCACCTGACGACCTAATTATTGCGAGTTATATAAAAGAAAAAAATCAAAATGATAAAAAAGTTTTATTTCTATCAAATGATCGTGGAGCTCGTATACTTTCACGAAGTGTCCATTTAGATAACTTTGAACTCTCAGAGGATCTTATTATACCTTGTGATGAGGAAGGGTTAGTACTTATTGAATACGAACATTTTCTTGAATTCTTTGAGCAAGATAAATCGGGAGGAAATTATTCTTCTATTGAAAACAATCCTTACTACTATCAACAATTTAAAAATTTTTATTTATATCATAGAGAATACCGTAGATTCACAGATGAAAAGGGTAAACTAAATCCTTTAGATCTTTTAAATTCCACTCTCTCACCATTTCATATAGAAAGAAAAAAAAATGCTGAAACATTTGGCTATCAATTTATAAAAAACTATGGAGAAAACGAACAACGTTCATATGATACTGCTTTTAATACTATCTATACCCCTAAGCTGCCATTTGAAACAGAATATAAATATGATCATAGTTTTTTAAAGGGAATTGACTGGTTAGAAAGAGCAAAAAAGTTTTTACATAAACAAGGGGGATTATCCTTTATACCTACAATAATGACATTTAAACATACCTTTATTCAAGCCATACAAGAACATCATGAAAAGGGTGGGTATTTTTTTATAGATGAAACTATATACAAGAAATTCCCAATTATACTCAAATTAATTCCAGACATGGCAAATTTGTTAATAGATGAGTCTACATATCATTCATTACAAAAAGATCCAATTTACATGACTTTAAAATATTGTGTTGAAAAAGAAATTATTACGTTTCCATTTTCTCTAGAATCTACAAACATAAGTAACGAATTCGGAGAAGATACAAAAAAACAAATTACAGAGGAATTAATTTTATCTACCCTTAGTTACCACTATAGGCAGAAAGATATTCTTGTACTTTCAAGTAATGTAGAATTAAGAAATATCGCACGTTCTTTTCAATTCCAAGTATATGAACCTCCTTCAGAAAAAATCTTTTGTAAGCCAATGCAGCTTTTATTTCAAGCTACAAAAGAACAATTAATGTGCTTATATTACACAGATTTATAATTTCAACTTGATTCTCATAAGAAAGTCCCTCCTTTCTATAATTGAAAAGAGGGACTAAAAGTTGATTTAAATCTCTTGTACTATTGTTGTTTTACTCATTATACTTTCATTAAAATATGGCATATCTACATCTAATGAGACAGGTATATTCCCATGAATATATTCTACATTTTTTGCCTTTGATTCACTTGTAATTTCTTTATACTCCTGTTCTCTACCAATTGGTTTATTGAGTCTTGGGCACCAATATACAGGTCTCTCAATTGGTCTCTGACTTTCCTCTAATTTTTTTGCTTCTTCTAGCATTTTCTTTCTACTTTTTCTTACTACAAAAGCTACATAAACAAACACGCATAGTATTATTTTCGTAAGCATCTCCATTCCTCCTTCAAATTCAGATAAGCCCTCACCTATTTAAACATAATTTCCTAATATTATATATAAACAATTTAAAAGTTATATATGTAGGCTTGTTCTATTCCCCCTACATATATAACAATTTTTTAAGAACTAATTTTAAAAATACGGTCCTAGCATGCTCAAAAATAAAAAGCTTACAAAAGCGATTAGTGACGTATCTTGGTCACAATTTCGAACCATATTGGTATATAAAGCAAAGTGGTATGGCAAACAAGTGGTTGTGGTAGCTAAAACATTTGCTTCTAGTCAATTATGTTCCAATTGTGACTACAAAACAAAAATGTTAAAAATCTAACCATTCGAGAGTGGGATTGTCTTTCTTGTGGCACACATCACGATAGAGATCAAAACGCAGCACTCAATCTTAGAAATGAAGCGATTCGTCTTTTAACCGTAGGAACTACGGAGATAGCCTACTTAATTAGAAAACGTTAGGTTTCTGTACTGAGGAATCTCCCACTTCAAATAATCCGTAAGGATGTTAAGTGGTGAGTAGTTTAATAAATACTTCTATACTATATTGTTTAATATCGGAAACGTGCACTAAATTATACGTTTGTTTTATTCTATTAAAGCAATTATCTATTTCTTCTTTTTCCAAGATAAATTTACCAGATGAATATTCCTCTGATTCTGAATCATCTATTTTTCGTATTAAGTCAAACTGAATCATTTTCTCTAAACTCTTTCCACTATAAGCCCCTAAAGTAGTGATTATACAGTCTAATAATTCTTTTTCCGTTTCAGTTAAATATTTTATATCCTCACAATTCGCTTCAAGATTATCGTACTGATATACTTTGTATTTATCAAGAACTACCCTATATACAGGACCACGGCTTCCTATTTCACAATCCTCTTCAAACAAGTATGCCCCAGTAAAAACCTTACAAAATCCTTGTGCGTAGTATAACAGCCTTTGCAGAGCTAAAGGCGTTAAATCATCATTTTTAGATAGTATATATCGAGCAACTTCCTCAATTTTCGTTTCCTTAGTAGAAGTATTTTCCTGCAGCTTTGCAATTGCCTCTTTAGAAACCTTATATGCTTTTTGGGTAATTAAATCTTTATTTTTTTCCAGGATATCTAGCATAAAAGATGGTTCACTACCTAACCGCTTCAATATATCCGAGTACTGCTTTGTCGGAATATCTCCATTTATATACCTTGTTAAGGTAACTTCACCCCAACCTAACAGTAAAGATAGCGGCCGCTTTCCAATCTTATATTTTTCTAAAATCTCATTTATTTGAGAAATAGTCACTAACTGTTCCTGTTTTCTATATACATGATCTAACTGTTCTAAATTATAATCCCGAATCTCAGAAACAAATATGTTCGATTCACACTCTTTACAGAATGTTTCTTTACCAATGTAACGATATTCCTTCCCTCTAATAACTGTAATTTTGGAGACATCTTTAACAGAATAATTTACCATATCACGACAAAACTCACAGAAAGTTAACATTAAAACACTCCTTTATTTTAAAACCTTAAGTCACTTATCTTTATCTAAAAAGATAAGTGACTGGTTTATTTCTTTTATGAAAAGAAATAATAATTATATATTTTTTTTCATTTTTATATTTAATTAAATTCGTTTTAATATATATTTCTACTAATTCCTTTTCTCCCCAATAATCCAACTCATATTGTGGACAAAAAATATACAATTTTTCATGAGCAAATTTAGGATTTTTATTATCAACCGCGTAACAAAAATCACGCGCTTCAATATTAAAAAGAATTTCTTTCTCCTTATTTTTGTCAATTTTATAATCCTCTATAAAACCAATATTTTCTACCCTTTTTTCATTTTGAGAAATCATATACTGGTCACTTTTAAGTAATTCTTTAAGTTCTCCTATGTATTGCTCAATCTCATTAAGTGTAAAATTAATGTGTTTTTTCGTTTCTCTATTTCGAAAGATTGTACGCATTAAAATTCTTTCCCCTTTCAAATCATACCTTACATTCACTAGAAATACAATAAAAAACGTATCAATTGATACGTTTTTTATTAATTAGACTTCACCCTATTCCTCTTATAATGATTACATGCATGCCATCTACAAAACTTCTATATAATTATTTTCCTATAACTCGCAAATCCATTAAGGTATCTACCCTAATGTCACAAAGTTATTTAACTTCTGATAAGCCAAACCTTTATTTAATAAAAAGCATGTTTAGCTAATCTCACAAAAAAATCTCTTTTATCCTTTCAACTCTCATGATATACAAATCAATTAATTCATTTGTTCTTTCCCCCTAAACAAAATTTCTTTTTTTATTTGTTATTGTAAAAACAACTCGATGTTCTGATCTATTTGAAACCAAATAAAAAAAGCTTCCCTAAGTCGATTAATTATGCACATAGCAAAATAAGCTATTTACACTAATCGACTCAAAGAAGCCCTCTCAAAATTAAAGTAAGAACAGACCTTACTTTTACAACTCAACCATTACACAAGGTATGGGAATAAACGGAATCAAATAAACTGAATTTACACCTATATATTACGTTATAATAGTATTGTTTTCAAGTGTATTTTATTAATTCCTATAGCGATTCTACTGTAGAAATATCAGCTGGCGCCCAATTTAAATTATTTAAACCTTTAACACGAACCCATTTTAACTCTGTATGCTCAAGGACTTTAGGAATACCTTCAAGGATGTAATACTTGACATTCTTTCACCCCTACATTATCGATTGCAGGCTTCCAACTAAGTTCTACACTATTTGAAGTAGCTTTTACTACTTGTACTCCAGATGGTTGAGTTCGCGCTTCTGTATCTGGTTTTTCATTATTTATTAGATTCACATCAATCACATTATAGAAAGCGTTTACGGTATCAGCTACATCCCAAACTGCTAATATGACATGATACCCACTGCGATCAGTTGGCACGTTAATTTTATGTGATAGATTATTAGATGCTGCAGAACCATCGTGTTTTACAGTTCCTATTGGTTCAAAATCCGCTCTTGTTAGATATTTATTTGGATCCCATCCTTTTTTTGTAATGTAGTAATGCCACTGACTTGTTGAATGAGGAGCAGTATATTTCCAAGTGAATGTATTCTCCCCACCCTTAATTGTATTCTTAAACCATCGATCAGCTGTTTGTTGATCAAGAATTCCACCAAACAGACCTCCCGCTGAAGCAATTTTCCCGTCAACTGGACCACCTTGTGGGAATCCTTTAGGTGCCTCTAAGCTTTGCGGTTCATACATTATATTCCCACAATTTGAATTCAACGCCCCATAATTTTGACTGCATAAAGCTGCGCGGCTACCTGGCTTTTCAACGAACCCATGTGCATAGGCATTTTGGGGGATTAAGGTTGTCCCCATAATTCCTACTGCTACTGCAGCGGCACTTAATCCTTTTTTATTTGTAGCCATTATTTTTAACTGCTTAAAGAATTTTTTGTTCATTTTAATAGTCCCCCTTACTAATTTCCTTACTATATTAAGAGCATGAATGTAAATGAAAGCTAAATATGCATAACTTCATACTAAACTATTTATTTATCTTTATTACATCCAAATAATTCTATAGTTAAATTATTACATGCTAATTTATTAAACTTAGAAAGAAATTGTGACAGTTATTGGACTTTCTTCCACTACCATTCTTTCTTACTTAAAAATTATACGTTCCATAACTTGAATTAAAAACTTGCACTCCAATATAATATTCTGAAATTCACCCTTTCCAAATTTCATGTTTCTTTATAACTGATTACACTTTATTCAACATAGAAAAAAGTTTCCTATATAATAGGAAACTTTTACGTATTACTAACCTACAACCCTAAAATTTCTACAATCTGACGAGCTTTAATATTATCAATATAATAATGCATCTCTAATCCCTTTCTTTCTGCACGGAGTACGATTCCTCTTAACTTTGCTAAATGTTGTGAAACAGTGGATTGTGGAAGTTTTAATATTTCTGTTAACTGTGTAACATTGCACATTTTATGATGTATTAATTCACTTATGATTTTTAATCGAACCGGATGTGCCATTACCTTTAATACATCTACATCTTCTTCGCGGATTTTAGCTAGATCATTATTAGATATTACTGTTAACATTTCGCATTCTCCTTTATTATTAATTTCTATTATCCTTATAAGTAATACTTATAGATCATTACTATTTCTCCTGTTGAGAAAATATATTCTTCCTTTATACAAAAAGACACCTATTCCAAAAACAGTTTTTACCGTTCCAATGAATTAGTGTCTTATAATTTTTTAGCCAGACTATATTTATTCATATTATAATCTATACATAACTTTGAATAATGCTTTCTAAGCAAAAATAATACTTCCACTCCTCGTTTCAAGATAACTTTAATTGAGATATTTACTTTCTCATATTGCTAAACCTATAAGAACCCTCTACTCATCTCACCTTTTACATCATATATTATTTATTTCTCAATACAAAAATATGGAATTAAAATTCCAATAATGGTAATATAAAGACATCTTCAGTTGTTAACTGTCATCCCTTTTTTAAAAGCCCTGTCTTTAAAAACAGGGCTTTTAAATTTACTCAAATAAACTTTTCAATCTCTAATTTCACTTTCTTTTCTCCTTTAACTTTTTCATCATTTAAAGAATATTAGTTTTAATTTCATTTTATAATAATATTTGGAATATAAGATTCCAATATGACAACTCATCTTTCAACTCTTCAAGATATACATCCCCTAACTAATTTAAAGAAACCTATATATTCTCCGAAATAATCGCTAAATTGCTTTATAAACCCTTCTCTTTCTTCAATATACCGAATATTTTTCAAGTTCCTGTTCACCTAATTATGGCAGCTTATAATACTTATGCTTCAGGCTGGCCGTGGATTCTAATGATACACTAGTAATATATCTATCTTTTTTACATACGTAATAACAAAGCATAGATAGCCTCCTCATTGAAGAGGTTGAAACCAAGGGTTTGTAGTTTCTCAGTTAATTTGTATCCATTTAAATAATAAATTATCTTTCAAATATATAATACTTATTATCTTCTGGATAGTTTACTACAACTACTGTTCTATCACCCTTTTTAAATTCTATTGCATGGCCATTTTGCCCAAGGAATTCCCATCCTTTGGCTTCGGTAATTGGGATAATACTAATATATGTATAGGCTTTTACTTTATCATCTTGAATGTTAATAGCAGACATTGGAATAGGAAAATCTTTAATCTTAGATTCTTTGGTAGTGAAAAATATAAAAATTATACTACACAATAAAATTAATAAAAATAATAATCTTTTTTTTGAAAATTTCATGAAATAATGTTCACCCTATCTTTTATTTTTAGAATATTCTTATTTACAAAACATTATAAACTATAATACTATTATACAGTATTGAAAATAATTCCAAAAGGAGAATGAAAATGAAAAAAAGTAAATTTTTATTAGGTTTAGGGGTTGCTTGTACACTTACAATCAGTAGTTTCGAAGTAGGTTATGCTCAAGAGGTGACTAAAAAATCCGAACAGCAAATTGTTGAAGAGAAAAAACAAGCATTTAATGATACTACATATGATTCATTTACACTTGGACAAGCTGAAGATATATTGTTTGATTATTTTAAACGTAATAATTTATCTTACGAAATGGGATCTAAAGAACTAAGGGATTATCTTTTTGATCAATTAATGTATGGGAAAGATGAAAATTTAAAAACTGAAAAACATTATAGACTTATACTTGCATATGCAGCGAACTATATAAGTGAAAATGAAGGCAAAAAATTATTAAACGAAAATCAACAATCATTGTTACATTCCTCAGTGACATTTAATATGGATCACCTTGCAAATAAGACATTAAAACAAATTAAAAATGAAAATGAAGCAATTCAAACCGAAAATAAAGAAAAGCAGAAATCTAATGATATTCAATATGTAGTACCTTCAGAAGGTGGATTTAATGTTAATACAGCTGTTAGTTATGCTGCTAGACATGTTGGCTCTACTTCAAGTGATACTTATGGATACTTTGGAAATGAAGGAGATGGTGGTAATTGTACAAATTACGTCTCACAAATTATACAAGCTGGAGGAAAGTCTATTAATAGACCATCTACTATAAATATGTATACACCTAATACTTCAGATGATATTTCATATTGGTATAATGGTGTTTTTGTAACAATTCCGACTGGTTATAGCCAAAGAAAGTTAACTACAAGTTGGATTAGGGTAGCAGACTTTTATAAATATTGGAAAAAAAGAGTAACTTACTTTGATACTTTTAGTGAAAACTCAGTATGGAAAGGTTCAGCTGCAGGTGATGTAGTACAATATAAAGAAATTTCCTCAGGAACTATGTGGCATACTGTTTTTGTTACTAAAAAAACTCCAGATGGTCCAAGAATAGCTCAACATAGTCCTGGTAAATTTGACACACCAATTGTTCTCCCTGTAACTTCTTCTTACAGTGTATTAAAGTTTAGTCAATCTTAAAAAATAAAAAGAGTAGTCTTATAATTAGCTTATAAAACTATATAGGTATGGTACTAATTGCATCAAAAGTATAGGCACGTTATAATAGTCACCTAATTACATATAACAAGGTGTGGAAAATGAATAAGACTGAATTGACAAAAGCAGTAGCAGAAAAAGCAGAACTTACACAAAAAGATGCAGCTGCTGCATACTCTTTATCTTCATATGTTTCTACTAATCTCTTTATGTAGTTTTCCACAATTAGTATTGCTTCTTCCTGGTCTAGATTGTTTTTCATCAATTCAGGGTTGAAATATCCCAATTCTTACACTCCTTTTCATTAATGTAATGATAATTCTCATATATTTACTGCAAATTGCATACTTACTTCTTTATGGATTGTTGCCCTTCTGTTGTATCTTGTTTAGCCTTACCAATAAACACTAAAAGCACTAGACTAAATAAACAAGAATGGTACAGCATTAATCAATTTTTAAAGAACAATTCATAAAATAAAAAACGCTATTCTTTCTGTAGAATCACGGAAAGAGATAGCGTTTTTCCCTTTAAGGGAGATCTTTCTTGATTAGGTTGTTAGTAATCGGGTTAACCCCTTCTTACTCACCATAAGGACGAAACTGTTCTCTTAATCCTTCTAATTCTTCTTTTTTGGCTTCTACATCAGCTTTTAGAAATAAACTCACATTCCCTAGTTTTTTAACTAGTGTTAATTTACCAGACTTAATCATAACACTCATACGGGAACGGTTAACATCTAAAATCTCCATTGCTTCCGATATTATAAGAACTTCGTTTCTAATGAAATTATCTATTTCTTCCCTAGAGTTTAAATGATACTTCATACTTCATTCGTCTTCTTCTCTCATACATAACTTAATTATCAATAGAATAGCATATACAATACATACAACTACAAATGCCCAGCCCAACTTAGTCTTTACACTAAAATCATTAGATAGTAACCATAAGAACAGGACAACAAAAATACTTAAATAAATTAGTTTTAATTTCTTCATCATTTTTTGGTGACCGATGTTATAATAGTAATGAGGGGAAATCGGCGCTCAACCTTTCCCCTCAACTTGCTTACTTGCGTTTACGTTTAATACGTGAACGCTTTTTATTTTGTTGTAACTTCTTCACTTTAGAGTGGATGTCTAAACCAACGTTTAGGATTCCGAACACTGAAGCGATTATTGCTACACGTCTTTAATTGTTTCGATCACCTTACCTCCTTCTTATCCATTTAATACATTGTAATATACCTATATCTACATCTATATTGATATAGGTGTATTTAATTTGTTTAATATGCTTAGATTATATAAAAAAACAAAGCCCTTAAACTCCTTCTGCTTTACTCAATGTAATAATAAGACCACTACCCATCAAACGATAAAAGTCCAACTCCCATCCAAGACCTTAGCTTGGATGATGCGCCGAGACATCTACAAGGGGGCCCGCCAACATAACGCGAATTTCGTACGCTAAGGAATTTTTCATTTAAAAAACTTGATTTCTCCGCACGTTAAGAAGGTTCCATAAACGGTATTTGTTGTTTAGTATGATACTGTGTTTTGGGTAATGAGTTTTGGAACTAGATTTCAAACATATTTCAGTCAGTTTTGATAGATGTAAATAAAGTTCCTTAAACGACCGTTTAGGGATTACCTGGTCTATTTTGTTCTGGTTAGCCAACCTTAATAGCAATAAATATAAGTTTTTTAAGACCAACTTGTAGATCAAATCCGTTTGTTGGTTCATCTAAACGTACGAAATTCGCGAAATGTTAGTGCTACCCCTAATATTAAAATTAAAGTGGTTCAAATCGGAGGAAGGCACCTTAGGGTGCCTTTTCTTTATGATTTTACACAAGTAAAAAAGCCTCGTTATTGATATTATCCCCTTTAGGTAGACAGTGTGAAAAAGACCATGTATACACATGGATGTTACACTATTACTTGGAGGGGATTTTTCATGGCCCAAAAAGGTACAACATTTAATACATACTCAAATGGGATAAAGTTATCAGCTGTTCAAAGTTATTTAAACGGTGAGGGAAGCTACGATATGATAGCGGAGAATTATCAGGTTAGAAGCTCTACACAACTTAAAAATTGGGTGAAAAAATATAAAAAATGTGGTGAAATTACAGATACTCGTGGGTAAAATAGTGAAATGAAAGGTATACCGAACCCTTTACGGA
The DNA here is from genome assembly GCF_022663075.1 of Bacillus cereus group sp. BfR-BA-01441. Taxonomy (NCBI): domain Bacteria; kingdom Bacillati; phylum Bacillota; class Bacilli; order Caryophanales; family Bacillaceae; genus Bacillus; species Bacillus cereus group sp. BfR-BA-01441. The sequence continues at coordinate 14,506 of NZ_JAKUEU010000008.1, read as the reverse complement.
TTTATTTTAAAACTGTTGAAGAAGAGCGTGACTACTATAAGGCTCAGGTTGAATATTTAAAAAAGAAGTATCCAAATCTGTAAATGGAGGCGTACTAAAATATAAAGAACGATATCATATCATTGAATCACTAAAGAGAAAATATCCTATTATATGGCTTACTAATTTTGCGAATGTACATCGCTCAAGTTATTATAAGTGGGTTCATACAAAAAGTTTGAATAACACGCGAATAGAATCCGATAAACGATTAAAAAAGGTAATCCAATCTATTCACGTAAAGCACAAAGAATATGGTTATCCACGTATGAAAATTGCTTTACAAGAAGAGGGTTATTTTATAAATCACAAAAAAGTATATCGATTAATGAGTGAGCTTAACATTCAGTCTATTATTCGGAAGAAGCGTCTCCTCTTTAAAGGGAATTATTCTAATACTTTTCCAAATGTTTTAAACCGTGAATTCAAAGATCGCCAGCAAAATAAAGCGCTTGTTACAGACATTACCTACCTACGATTTCAAGAGGGCTTCCGCTATCTTTCTGTTGTACAAGATATTTATAATAACGAGGTTGTTTCTTGGAAAATTTCCAAGCGTAATGATAATGAACTTGTATTAGATACAATTGAAATGTTGGCACAAAAAGAGATGTGCGTGGAACCATTTTCCATTCAGATCAGGGATTCCAGTACACATCTCATGCCTACAACAAAAGACTTTTAGATTTAGGTATCATTGGCAGCCACTCTCGCAAAGGAAACTGCCATGATAATGCCTGTATCGAATCACTTTTCTCCCATTTTAAATCGGAGATGTTGTATTTGAATCATTTTAAAACAGAAGCGGATTTAATACAAGCGATTGAAGAATATATTTACTTTTATAACTATAAACGTTTCCAAAAAAGACTAAGCAGCCATCGAGCTCCGATAGAATATCGAATCTCGATGGCTGCTTAGTCTTTTTAATACTGTCTACTTGACAGGGATAAGACCACCACCACTAAGGCCGTTTTTATTTCTTATTCAATTTCCTTCCATTTCGTCCAACGCATGCGCCCTCAAATATAAATACGCAGTTATTTCTTCTTTCGCCATCCCTCTATCGGCACACATGCCGTCTAACAGGATCCATTCGGAATCCCCTACGAATTCCCGAAACCGTTTCTTATCTTCCTCGACTACCAACATCATCGTTAACTCTTCCATACTTGTTAACACACGTTTCCGTCCTAATTCATCGATATAAAATACAGATATTATTTTATCCAATCGGTACACTTTAAATTGAAACGTTTGCTTTCCTCGTTTTACTTCGATAGGATACCACTTCAACTTTTCGTAACCTGGCATAGATAATTCGTATAAGCCTAACGGTATATTATTATCTAACAGTTGAGTGCTTGTCATATTTTGGCTCCTTTTTCGTTATGTAATAATTACACAACTAAGTTTACCAGAGTACCGTTAAGTCACCTTTAAGCTTAAGGATTGTAGCTTACGTTTATTCTAAGTCAATAATATTGTTAAATTTAAATATTTTTGTTGCGAAAAGCGTAGAATATTATCTCCTAAATTAGACCCAAAGTTTTAAAGTCTGTACGGATTTTGCAGGTGTCTATCGAACAAAAATTCCGAATACCTTCCCCGCCCCTAAAGAAAAAAGCCGGTATTATTTTACCGACTATATTTTAAACGGTTTTTATTTTCACACACACATTTTTTTACAAATTCAGAAATTCATTTGAGGAATAAGCTCTGTTAAATAACAATTTTAATTAATTTCTTCATTCTGTTTAGCTCTTAGACTCAAGGACTGATAAATGAGCCTCAAGTTTACCTAAATTCGTATGTAACTTTCTACATTTGATTACTTTATAGTAATGCGGGTACTGGGCCCAAATAAGCTTTAATGTTGGAAAATTATCGAAGATATGGTTAAAATGGTTACATATACTAAGAGTTTAGAAGAGTTAGATATCCCACCGGCTGTTGTAACTACTGACATTTTGAAAGAGAAAAAGTTTCCTTTATACAAACGGTTCGATCGTAGAGGCAGTTCGAGTTAGTGTATCTGTACCGAGAGTGTTTGTCCCAGAAAAAATAAATGACCACTTATTAGAAGATACTGAATTAATTGAACGCATTCCTGTATCGGTTGTAAAATATTTAGAGGTTGATATTGTAATCGCAGTTGATGTAACTCCGATTAAAGTGAATGGAGAGATTACATCTATTTATGGTGTAATTATGCAACACGAACTTGTTATAAATCGGTAAATAGCAGCAAATTTAATGGTGCGCCAGCAGTAGAACAATTTAGTTCGCCTGCTTTTACACATATTAAGGCCAGGCATTATTTGGGTCTGAGAAGTGGAAGGAGAAATATCATGTTTAAGCGTTTTCAGTTTATATATACAATTTTAATAGGGATTATATTAGCGTTACTGCTTGTTTATGTGCGTTTACCATATTATGTGACAAAGCCAGGTATGGCTGCGAAATTAGATCCATACATTCAAGTGGTTGATGGAAAGAAGGCGTCTGGTGATTTTATGGTTGTCACTGTCGCGATGAAACCTGCAAATATGGTAAGCTTAATAGCCGCACAGTTTAATACATATACACACGTTTTAAAAACGGAAGAAATTTTGCAAAAAAGTGAGAGTGATGAAGAATATAAATTCCGCCAAAGGTATGCAATGAAAGATTCGCAAAATGCAGCAATTTATAATGCTTATAAACGTGCAAATCGCACTGTTTCTTTTGAAAATAAAGGGGTATTGGTTACTGGTGTAGCGAAAGGGATGCCGTCAGAAGGAATACTTAAACTTGGAGATGTCATCGTAGCTGTCGACGGAAAAACATTTGAAAAGACGGAGCAATTTATTGAATATATGACAGGGAAAAAAGAAGGAGATACAGTAAATATTGAGTACAAGAGAAATGGAAAACAGTTAAAAGAAAATCTAAATTTAAAAACCATTTCGAATGGAAATGGACGTGTTGGTATAGGTGTATCTATCGTTACGGAAAGAGAATTAGTGGTAGATCCAAAAGTGAAGATTGATTCTCATGAAATAGGCGGACCATCGGCAGGCCTAATGTTTACATTAGAAATATATAATCAACTTGTAGAAGATGATTTGACAAAAGGACATGAAATAGCTGGAACAGGTACGATTAATGAAAAGGGAGAAGTTGGCCAGATTGGTGGTATTCAGCAAAAAGTGGTCGCTGCAAGTGATGCTGGTGCTGAAGTGTTCTTTGCACCAAATGAAAAAGGTGCGGAGAAATCGAATTATAAAGACGCACTTGAGGCTGCGAAAGATATTAAAACAAAAATGAAAATTGTACCAGTGGATACGTTGGATGATGCGTTAATGTATTTGGAAAAAATGCGTGAGAAAAAGTAAACCTCTCTAAAAAAGAGAGGTTTTTTTATAAAGATTCTTTATTTATTACTTCATAATGCAATAAGTTGTTAGTTTTCGAACTCTTTTAGGGATACCGCCACATCGCTGTCAAGCTAATAAAACAAAATACCCCCTAAAATGAAAAATACCCTATTCTTTCTGTAGAATCATAGGTGGTCTGACCCCATTTGGTGAGACAAAAAAAACACCTAAATAACATGTTTCCTATAAGCTATAGGTGACATATTATCTAATTTTCTCTGAATCCGTTCATTATTATAGTAGTGGATGTATTCATCCACAGTTTGTATTACACTAACATTATTCGATTGTTTTATATTTTGCTCATAGAATCCTTCGGATTTCAAATGAGAATGAAAGGATTCTATGAGGGCATTATCATGGCAGTTTCCTGTACGAGACATGCTTGTGATAATACCTTTTTCTTTGGCATATGTTTGAAATTGTTTTGATGTATACACTTTTCCTTGATCCGAATGTAAAATCGTATCAATCACATTTCGCTTTCTTAAAGCCTTTTTAGAGTATCTAATATAAGAGAAACATCCTGTGTCTCAGCTATTTTATAACTTACAATTTCATTGTTAACCCCTTCTATAATAGATGAAAAATAAAGAGTCTTATTGCCGAACATCAAATACGTGATATCAGTGAACCATTTTTCACTAGGCTTGGTAGCTTTAAATCTCCGTTATATTCTATTTTTAGCTACCACTGGTTCATGACCGAGCACAAATATCTTTTTCTTTTTTCTAACACGAGATAATACGTTGTATTTCTCATGATACGTAATACTTTTTTATGATTCATTACGATGTTAAATTGATCACGTAGACAAGCTGTAACCCGACGATATCCATACCGATATTTATGATGTTGACATATTTCTATTACGTTTTTTTCTTCATGATTAGTTACTGTTCTCTCCTGCTTTTTCCAACGATAATAAATAGAACGTGAAATATTAAATATGGAACACAGTTCTGCAATTGTAAAAATTGATTGCCATTTCTTTATCATTTTCATTATTTCTTCTATTCCTCCCACCTCCTTAAGATTTCTTGGCACTTTTCTAGCAATATAATTTTTGCCTTTAAATAACGTATTTCTAATTCTTTTTGTTCAAGTTCTGTTAACCTTTTTAAGCCTTTTCCATGTGCAGATTGTCTTCCAATAGATTGTTCAAACCGATAGGTTTCGCCTTCACGATACCATTTCATCCAAGTTTTAATTTGAGCCACATGTCTAATTCCTAAGGCATCCATAATTTCTTTATTTTTGAATCCTTGGTGTTTCATTTCAACTACTTTCCACTTTATTTCGGCGGGATAATGCGCCTTTTTCCCCATACGAAAAACCCCTCCATTAAAATCATAACTGATACTTACGATTTAGAGAGGTGTTTTTTATCGTCCCATTCTCAGGGTTCACTCCAAATAGGAAAGGATGGCGTTTTTGTATGTCTATTTCTGTATCTGATGAATTACAACTATTCGCTCAAGAAATTCAAAGCTTCTTATTTCCAAATATCTTACGAGATTTTGCTAGAGGTATTGGTTTTGTTCAACGAACCAGTAAGTACCAAGCAAAAGATCTAGTCGCTTTATGTGTATGGATGAACCAAAATGTCGCTAAGACGTCTTTAACTTAGTTATCTAGCTGTTTGAAGCATCAACAGAAGTACTCATCAGTCCTGAAGGACTGAATCAAAGATTTAATCAAGCAGACGTCCAATTTTCACAACACATACTAGCTGAACTACTAAACCAAAAATTGGCCTCATCTATACCGATTTATTCTCCATATACTTCTATTTTCATAGCGTATCCGTATTTTAGATTTAACCGCATTTCAACTCCCAAATCCTTTTTCATTCGTTATGCAGCTATACAACAGGAATAAAGATTCAGACACCCAAGAGCTATCAAAGATTCTCATTTGTCTGTTTAACCTCCTACAGCAAAATGGGCGAAAATCTCATCGATATGAGAAGAAAACAGTCTTTGATATTTTAGGTATCGTTTACAATTTTACCATGTCTGATAATCAAGCGGCTTAATTCAAAAAAGGAAACCCATTAGGGTCTATTTCGTAAGCAAATCTTTAAATTCCCTACATGTATCCTCTAGAAAAAAAGAAATAACCTCTACTAAAGTGACGTTGTATGAGCTTAGCTTGATAGTGATGTGGCGGTACCCGATATTAAAATAAATGACTATCAGAGTGTTGGGAAACCCAAAGTATTTCCCAACACTCTGATTTATTTTGGTATACCTATTCTATCCAATGGATAATATTGAAATTTAACTTCTCCTATAATGGATTCCTTAGAAACAAATCCAAAAGAACGACTATCCTTACTAATTATACGATTATCCCCTAATACAAATAATGATCCTTCAGGTACTTTTGTTTCACCAGTTAATTCTTGTAGAGTGAAGTCACCTGTACGCATACCAGATGAATTATTATCTCCCTTAATTCCCTCCAAATAAGGTTGTTCTATTTCTTTTCCATTAATATATAGTACTTCGTCTTTCATTTCAATACTATCCCCAGGTAGACCAATAACCCTTTTAATATAATACTCATTTGCATCCGGTGCGTCGAATACTACAATATCAAATCGTTGTAAATATGATAATTTACTTACCATAACTTTATCTTTATTTTCAAAAGTAGGTAACATTGATTCTCCAATTACGTTCATAGGTGAGAATAAAAATTGACGCACAATAAAAGCTATGATTAATGCCAATGCTAATGATTTAATCCAAGAATAGATCTCATTTCCCACATTCTCTTTCATATATTTCACATCCCCTTATTTGTAAATAATGTTAATATTTCGCAACTTTATTTCTTACTTTTTAGAAAATGAAGTCATTTTTATGGAAGTGAAGAATTTTTATATTAAGATTATATCCTGCAAATTTTATCGCATTAATCGCTTCGATAATTTTAAAAATAGATATAAAATTAACACTGAGTAAATAAATACCCAAATAAAAGGAAAAAGAGAAAGTTCTAAGATACTTTTACCACTCCAATGAATCAGTGGCGTTTGTGTGCTCACTGCAGGGGGAATGACCCAAACTATATTCTTAAAGGTGGAAGGTAAAAGATCATAAATCCCTATTGCTCCTATTGAAGTCATTACGGTAATTGCTAACCCTCCATAAGAATTCACAGGATTATCTACTATCCACTTACTAAATAAGCTCGCAACACTAATACCTAATGTTGCTAAAGCAATATGATTTACTAAAGAAACTAAGCCAACAATTATAGTTACAGGTTCATTGAACATATTAAAAATAATTGGATATAGAAATGCAAAAACAGCAAGTACAATTGAAATAAGCCATACTGAAATTAATTTAGAAATATAGTAACGATTACTACTTTTGATATGTAGAGTCATTATTTGTTTCTGAACAGGTGAATCAAGGGATAAAAAACTTACACAAATCCAAGAAGATATAATATATAAAATCAATGCAGTTATTGCATAACTACTAATGACTGGGTTAGGTTTGTATGTATAATTAACAACAATTAATATGAAGAAAGTTGAAATAGGTGGAAAATATTTATGGGAACGGATATAATCTTGTAAACTATATTTAATAAATTCTTTCAAAACAATCTCTCCTTTTATATTATGTATAGATCATATTTAGTACAAAATAAAAATACATCGAATTGTAATAACACAGATTTACATGGAGAGACAAACATGATAGCACCAAATGCTTGTCATTACAGCGTCCCTAGTGTGTGAGTCATGCTTGTAGAAATTCCATATCCGACTGATATTGCACTGCATTTTTATTTTACAGAAAACATAGGTCATTGTTAGTACAAGGTTATTCAAAAAAATTAAAAGGAAGACGCTTCATACATCTCGCTCATTATTAATCTTCCTATCGAAGTCTATAGTTGATACACTATTAATACTTCCTTTTAATTGAAGGATTCTTGATAGTATGACATCACTATTTTTTAAATGAACGTAAAGTAACAAATTATTATCCTTCTTTTCCATAGAAATGACTTCATGCCATTGTTTAACATGGGAATCATCTATTTGTTTTACCTCCAATAACTTAATCTTTTCTTGTTCTATTTTTACAGAATTCACCTTAGAAATAAGACCATTATTTAAATCATAAGTCTTTTCTACTAAGCTCTCAAAAATATTAGATTCATGGTATGTCAATAAAATGGTAGTACCCTGTTCTTTTAATTCCTTTAATACTGTCAATAACTCTTGCTGTGCATGTAAATCAAGGCCAGAAATAGGCTCGTCTAAAATTAATAGTTCAGGAATTTGCAAAATAGCCTGAATTATCCCCACCTTTTGGATGTTACCTTTTGACAAATTCATAATCCATTGATTATTTAATTCCTTAAGTTGAAAACGATTTAGTAAATAAGAAATTCTTTTTGTTAAATATTCTTTAGAGAGGCCATCAATTTTTCCTACATAATTTAAATATTCACTTGGTGTAAAACGAAGAAGTTTAGAGAATCTTTCTGGTACATATCCAACCCTAATACTTTTTTTAGGGTAAATAACTTTTCCTGAACTAGGTCGTTCTAGACCAGCTATAATCCGTAATATGGTGCTTTTACCAGTACCATTTCCTCCTAAAATTGCAATGATTTCCCCCTCATCGATTGTCAGCGAAATATCACGTAGGACGTTTTTATTTGTGTACACTTTACTAATATTCTTAAGTTCAACAAGTTTCCCCATAAAATACCCCTTTCTTAATAAATAACGATGATTTGTTAATATGTATTAGATTCTAACGATAAGTTCCTCGAAAGTAATGACGGTTACATTGTCCGGTAATATTGAATTTGCACAAGCAGCCAAACTATAACTGGAATCAAAATGATATAACTTAAATGATAAATTTGGACTTAAAATATTATCATTTGCCATACATAAGATAGAAGATCCATTTATCCTTATCGTAAAAGAATTTAATGGACAGTTTAATCCAGTACCAATACATTTAATATAACTTTCCTTTAAAGTCCATAAATTGAAAAAGTACTTTGTCCTCATGGGTTCAGGCAAAATGATAAGATCTTCATACTCAGTTTGGCTAAAATAACTTTTAACAAGATCCAGGTTTACCTTATCCATTTGTTCAATGTCCACTCCTACTTCTTGATTACCAAATATACAAACTACCCAGTCTTTAGAATGGGATATATTAAATGAGAACGGAAAACCCAAATCGATTTCTGGCTTTTCATATTTATTAAAGGAAATCGTAATTTGATCATTAGGAATAAGGAATTTATCCCATATAAATACACGAACTAATAAATCACCAAGTAGACTTCTATATGCATCTCTCTTATTAAAATATCTACTTAATTTTTCTTTTTTACTAGCTGAAACACAATTAACCAATTTTTCATAATCAGCATCTACTATTTCCTCTGGCACCTTTATTGCATGAATTTGCGACATTAAACCACTCCAATTCAATGAAAACTAACAGTTTCCATAAAATGAAACATTCATCAGTAGGCTTTACCTCCTACTGATGTTATTCACTCCTCTAATGAGATAGTCCTGCAGAAGCTATCATCATTAGAGCATTGTCATAAGACTTTACATAAAAGATTTCGAAATTAAGCTAAGAACGAACCCTTTCCTGTTAGTCAGCTAATTTCTTTGTATCTTCCACGTTTGTTACTGATTTCTTACGTAAGAAGAAAAATAATTAACAAACGATTGACTTAACTATAATGTTGTAAAAGTAGAAAATAAGAATGCCAAATAATTACGGTTGCCAATGGTATTTAATAATCACTGAACATTCTAGATTCTAAGGCTAAAGATCCTATTCCTACTACTATTATAATAGTTATCATAAAAATTGGTCTCATTCTATTTTTTCTTGCTTTCACTAATGCACCTTGAATAGAATAACCTTCTTTTATAAGTTAATTCGATCAATCAATAATATTGAGTTTTTTAATACAATTACAATTAGTGTGACAATACCAACTACACACAAGATGCTAAGCTCTATTTGCATGATAAATCATTCTATTAATATTTATCTCCTCAGGATGAACTTCAGTAAATTCATATGCATTCGCCTTTTATATTCGTATATATTTCTGAACTTGTCCCTAATCTATTAATTTCTTTTACTACTTCTCTTTCGTTATCGTGTATAAAAAAATGTCCACCTTCAAAAGCGATAATATTACATGCTCTTGTTGTATGATTTTTCCACTCTTGTAGGTTGGTAAAACTAGTAGAATCATCTTGCCTTCCGTAAAATATTACAACATCTATATCTAGTGGGTTATAATCTCCTGGAATATAGGACTCAATTAATTGAAAATCATATCTTAATATAGAAATAAAAATTTTAGCTAACTCTTTATTAGAAAAAATGTTTTTTGGTGTACCACCTATCGCAAGAATTTCTTCTATGAATTCCTCATCGGGCAACGTAGAAATTACTTTCTGCTTTCGTAACTTTGGCGGTTCTGCCCCAGAGAAAATAATTGAAATTGGCATTTTCTTATTCGATTCTAATATCTTATATACTAATTCATAAACTAATAGACTACCCATACTATGACCAAATAATATGTACGGCAAATCATCTAGTTCATTTTTGATTGCCTCAAATATGTCATTCACCATTTCTTTATAATTAGAAATTAGAGGTTCATTTATCCTTCTCCCCCTACCTGGTAATTCTATTGGTACTAAATCAATCGATGGATGTAAATGGGTTTTCCATTTACCAAATGCATAAGATGATCCACCAGCGTATGGTAAACAAAAGAGTCTTATTTTCTGCATACATTCACCCCTTAATATTGTTTGTAGTACTAACAATTAAAAATAAACTATTCCACTAGTACCATCTACAGTTACTTTATCTCCATTTTTTAAAATAGAAGTAGCTACTTTTGTTCCCAACACAGCTGGAACACCATATTCTCTTGCAATAATTCCAGCATGAGAGAGAATTCCGCCACTATCCGTTATAATTGCACCGACTATTGGAAAGAGGACCGTCCAAGGTGGTGTCGTCGTTTTGCTTACTAAGATATCTCCTTTATTAACCCTATGAAAATCCTCCTGTGAATGAATGATTTTAACCTTACCTTTGTATAATCCTTTAGATGCAGCGGCACCTTTAAAAGATTGTTGTTGTTTGTTTATAGGCTCTTGTGGGAAACCTACGATTTGCTCTAACTCATACGCATTACCCATATTTGCAGGGTCTCCTACAAAAGGAACTGGAATATTCTTCATGTTCTCTCGATGCTTTTTCTTTCGTGTCTCGATTAGATCTCTCACATTATTGGGTTGTTCTAACAATTCTTTGACTTCATTTATATATAGATAAAAAATATCATGCTTATCTAAAATCATCTGTTGTTCTACTAAATAGTTACCAACTTCAAGAAAGAAGAGTCTTGATCTAGCTGGAAGCATAGCATCAATATAGAAATGATGATCTTCTTCAATACGCCAAATATGTAAAGTTGTTTGAATCATGCTAATAAACCTTTGTTTTTCTTTACTATCAGGTATCTCAGATAATAATTGATTAAATAATTTATTTCTTTTTGTATTTAATTCGATAAACTTCTCATTAAAGTCATAATTTATATTTAAATATGTTTTTACAATCCCAAGGATATACTTAGGATTTTCAACCCAAGTTTCTTCATTAAAATCATGAAAATTAGCACTTCTATACCCATATTCATTCATGACACGTTGTAAATCTGAAATAAATTCCTGACCCTCTTCTATACTTGCTAATTGTTCAGCAAGACTTTCGATATCTGTCTTTTCAAATACATAATTTAATTTAGTTGAACTCTTTACTTTCCTTGATAATTCCCAAATAGCTTTATCAGTCTCTAATGATTTATTCATTGTTCCAATTAATAAATCATAAATAACCGACTTATCTTCAGAGCTGAACAATTGGCTATACATCTCTTCCAAAATCCAACCAGCTGCTTGTTTAGGAGTTAGTACCTCATAATGGATAACCCAAGCTTGCATAAAAAATTGTTCTAACTCTTTTACAGCCTGAAGAATTAATTGACTGGATTTATTTTTGGTTTGAAATGCTGATAAATTCTCATAAAAAGGATTAAATATATTATCAACATAATCATCTAATTTTTTTGTAATATTTGGAATTTCGTTCATCATAATCGATTTATGTTTTTCATGGCTATAATCTTCTTTGCTTCTAGGAACAACCGACTGATAATAGTAGCCATTTAAGGATTTTACATCAACTTTTTTTATTTGCATCTTCATTTTTTCATAACATACCTCTGTACCATTACTCATTGCAGGCATAATAAGGGATGTAAAAAGTGGTGTTAATGGTCTGGGAAAATGGACATCATTTTGTACCCAGAATGCTCTGTCCATATCATCATTAGACAACAGAAAATCTTGTTCTATTAGTTTATTTTTCAAAGTTGACACGCTCCTTTATAGTAGTTATAGGCCTTACTTGTAATACATACATTTCATTTTCATTTATTGCAAATTCAACATCAACTGGATATTGATAATAATTTTCTATTTTCTTCGTTACCTCCGTAATCTCTTCTACTTGATTATCATGCAAACTAAATAATGCTTTTTCTTGCTCAGTCGTTGGTATTTCCTTAGTACCATCCACTGTTCCCACAACTTTAAATTCTTTAAGTCCTAAATCCTTATACAAAATGGTATTGTCTTGTTTTGAAACAATAAACATATCTGGGGTTATGAGACCTGATACAATTGCCTCACCTAGACCATAACTAGCATTAATAATGATTTCATCATATAAAGAGGTTACTGGATTCACACTAAATACCACGCCAGATGTATCTGCCTGTACCATCGATTGTACCAAAACACCAATTTTAACCTGTTTTATGTCCATATTGACATTATGTAAATATTGAAGAGCTTGATTAGACCATACAGAGGCCCAGCATTCCTTTATACTCTTCACTAAACCTTCAAAACTTCCAACGTTTAGAAATGTTTCATATTGTCCGGCAAAAGATGAATCATGTAAATCTTCTGCAGCTGCAGAAGATCTTACCGAAACTTTTGCTACTTCTGTTGAAGAAAGCAAGTTATCGTATGCATTTTTTACCTGCATTTCTAAGTCACTTGGAATTTTGTTAACATGAAACAACTCTTTAATACTATGACTAGGATTTTCCATCGTTTTTAAATAGTGATTAATTTGATTAGCTAGATTATTGATTTCAATAAATTCCCAAAAGGATTTGGAGGATATAATAAAACCATTCGGTACTTTTATTCCAGCCTCCATTAATTTCGATAGATTTCTTGCCTTTCCACCTACTAGTGATCGATCTTTACTATATCCTTCTCTTAAAGGAATAATCATATAGAACTCTCCCTTCAAAGTTAGGATGGGAATTTCATGCTTATTTCCCATCCTTTCCATCTAATAAAATCTTTTATTTCCCCTTAAGATACCCAACTTCTTTCATATGTTTAAGCAATTTTCCAATATAAATTGATTCAATAATTGGATAGTTAAAATTATCCAACTGTTGTAAATACTTTCTAGTAAAAGATGAATCAACATGAACATCCCATTTATACTGATTAGATTCCACGTTTATTAATTCAGTAATAATTGTTGATAATTCATCCTTTAGTTCATTGTTTCGATATATTGTATCGATAAATGTATTAAATTTATCTTCTTGAAGCACGTTAATCCTAATTCCTAGTGAATCTAACATTGCTTTGATATCAACCATTTTTACTTGATTGTGATTAAACAGATGAAAAACATTACCACATGATTCCTCTGTTTTTAAAATTTTAACAATAGCTTTACTACATATATCTACAGGCGTAAATTCAATTAATTGGTTTAGAAGATAATCTGGTATCGCTTTAAAATCAACTAAAAATTTAAATTTACGATAAAACGCATTTTCTTCTATATTCTCTTGGAAAACCCCATCAGTAAATCTTCCAGTTAAATTACCAACCCGATAAATACTAGCTTGTAACCCATTTCTCTGCGCTTCAAATATTCGTGATTCAGCTTCAAATTTACTATTAAGATAAACATTGTCAAAAATATCTTGTTTAATATAGAGGTTATTTTCCGTGAAATGCCTTTGATATTGATCCATCGTTCGAGTGCCCGAAATACTAATTGTAGAAATATAGTGAAAATAAATATCATGATTAGAACAGAAATCTATCATTTTTTCCGTTCCCTCAATATTTATTTTGTTAAACTCATCTTTATCGCCATAGTGTTTAACAATAGCAGCAGCATGAATTACTGTATCTATTGTATTACCAAGTTTTATATAGTCATCTTTTACCATCCCTAAATTATCTTGCTTTATATCACCTGCGATAATTTTTATTCTATGTTTGATATCATTCCAGTTTTCCAATAATGTATCATTAAAATATAACCTTATCTTATTTAAAAAGCGTTCTTCTGCAACCGGTCCTCGTACCAAACAGTGGATTGTTGCATCCGTTTCCTCTAGTAACTCTCTAATGATATGAATCCCTAGAAATCCCGTAGCACCTGTTACCAAAATATTTTCCATTGTTTTTATATTTCCGCTAGGCATAATTTCCCTATTATTAGGTGAATTTATATTCATTATTTCAGGATGATGTACTACCTCAGCAGAATCTTCTACTAACTTAATTTTTTCAACTAAACTTCGAATTGTCGGCGTTGTGTAAAAATCTTTAACACTAATATTCCAGCCATGAAAATACATTTTAGTTAAAGCTTTCAAAATTGATATGGAATGACCACCCAGCTCGAAAAAGTCATTGGTAACTCCAATACGATTATCTTCAATTCCCAATACTTCTGACCATATTTGCACCAATTTAGCTTCCATTTCATTTCGTGGTGCTATGTATTCCTCTTGATTTAAGATAACTTCTTCTTTAGGTAATGCCTTTCGGTCTAACTTACCATTTAATGATAATGGCATGTTTTCCAAATGCACAAAATTAG
>NZ_JAKUEU010000007.1:0-119239 GCF_022663075.1 Bacillus cereus group sp. BfR-BA-01441 | reverse complement strand
ACAACCAACTACAAACAACAATACTACAACAGTTCAAACTGGTGGTTCTTATGTTGTTAACACTGGTGCTTTAAAAGTACGTACAGGCCCAGCTACATACAACGCTGTAATCGGTGGAGTAACAAATGGTAAAGTATTAAACGTTACTGGTGCTGAAAATGGTTGGTACAAAATTAACCATAACGGCCGCACAGGTTACGTAAGTGCAGACTTCGTTAAGTTTGTAAAAGGCGGAGTAAACAACGTTACAAATAACAATAATGTTACAAATAACGTTCAACAACCAGGTAAAGACGTACAAAAACCAACAACAGGTGGAGATACATCTTCAATCGCTGGATTCGCTAGATCTTTAAATGGTTCACCATACAGAACTGCTGGTACAACACCTGCTGGTTTTGACTGCAGTGGATTCATTCACTACGTATTAAATCAAACTGGTCATAAAGGCGCTCGTCAAACAGTTGCTGGATACTGGAGCTCTAAAACAAAAACTAGCAATCCACAACCAGGTGATTTAGTATACTTCCAAAATACTTATAAATCAGGTCCTTCTCACATGGGTGTTTACTTAGGAAACGGTCAGTTCATTAGTGCAGAAACAGATGCAACTGGTGTACGTATTAGTTCTGTAAGTAACTCTTACTGGAGCAAGCACCTATTAGGTTACACAAAAGCATACTAAGAAAAAGTAGTTTTATATACTTTTCGTATAGAGAAAAGGCTTTCCAAGGAAACTTGGGAAGCCTTTTTATAGTTGAATAAATTGGAAGTTTAATAGTTTTTATTTTAACTTTCCATTTAAAAATCGATCATATAAGTCATGGAAATAGTTAGGACGAAATAAGTTCGCTGCATGTCCCGCTAACGGTATTTCCTTATATAGAACGTTAGGCAAAATAGATTTCAAATCAAATAGACAAGATTTATAGAGATGATCATGCTCTCCCATTACCCATAGTATAGGGTGAGGAAGTGATTTTAATTTAGATTTTAAATCGAATTCTAACCGATGTCGTAATGACTGGGCAATTATGGATGAATGTAATTGTAATCCGAAACGGTAGTAAATATTTCTTGAAATGACTGCGAACGGATTTGCTTTTAATATACCGCTTGGAAAAATAGTATTTGCGTATTGAGAGAGCCATTTAGAGTATTCATCTCCTCGCTTCTCCCAAAAATTTTGAAATACATTATATAAACGAGAAGGGTTATTGTAATGTCCTCCAATATGACAAATACTTAATACTTTTTCTGGATGCATTTGTGCAAAAATTGTAGAGATGTAACAGCCGTAACTTAGCGCACAAATATGTGCTTTTTTAATACCTTCTTGCTCATATAAGTTTAATAATTGATCTACGAGGCGCTGTAATGAAAAGTCGATTGCTTCTCCTTTATCATCACCGTGACCTAATAAGTCATAAGTTATAATGTTGTAGGAGGAAGAAAAACGTTTTTGCTCCTTTTTGAAGGCGCGACGATTGCCAACTAATCCATGAATAAAAATAATTGTTTCCTTTTTAGAATGTATATTTGTTTGCAAAAAGGATACTCCTTTCACTAACTGGAGATTTATATCGTGTTGTAAATTATTTATCTATCATTTACATAGAATAATATTAAGTACCAGGTAATAATATCAGATGTTTATATCTGTTGTAAAGATGAGTTTTTATGTATATTTTGTAAAAATAGAAAAAGTGTGTTTACATTCAGTTTACATTTGTATCGTATTCTAATTTTAGAAAGAACAGTTTTGTTTAACATGAGGAGATGAACAGGAATGGAAGTTAGAAATGAAATAAAGAAAAAAGGGAGTTGGAGGCAGTTTTTACGCCTTATTCAAGATACAAATCCTCCGAAAGGAATTTTAGTTTTTGCGTTGTTAATGAGTTTGCTTTCTACGGGAGCGAGTTTATTTATTCCTATGCTGACAAAAGGATTAGTAGATAATTTTTCGCTTTCTTCAATTAGTGTAGGACAAATTGTTGGGTTAATTGCTTTCTTTGTAATGCAAACTATTGCGGCAGGGTTGTCTATATATTTACTAAATTATATTGGGCAGAAGATTGTAGCGGGACTAAGAGAACGTTTGTGGAAAAAGGTACTTATCTTGCCGGTATCTTATTACGATCAAAATAGAACAGGTGATACGATTAGCCGTATGACGAATGATACAGGTGTTGTGAAAACGTTAATTTCTGAGCATTTGTCAAACTTATTAACAGGTGGTATTTCAATTGTTGGATCGTTAATTGTATTATTTGTTTTAGATTGGAAAATGACTGCGTTACTTTTAACGGTTATTCCGTTGTCTGTGTTAATTTTAGTTCCACTTGGACGAAAAATGTATAAGATTTCAAAAGCGCTTCAAGATGAAACTGCATCTTTTACAAGTGTGTTAACGCAAGTGTTATCAGAAATTCGTTTAGTGAAATCTTCAAATACAGAAAAGAGAGAATATGAAACGGGTAATACAGGTATACAAAAGTTATTACAATTTGGTTTGAAAGAAGGAAAAGTGCAAGCATTAATTTCGCCAGTTATGTCGTTTGTTTTAATGGCACTACTTGTTATTATCGTAGGGTATGGCGGGATGCGAGTTTCTAGCGGTGCATTAACAACCGGTGAACTTGTAGCGTTTATTTTGTATTTAGTTCAAATTGTAATGCCAATGAGTCAATTATCTATGTTCTTTACACAATTCCAAAAGGCAATTGGTGCAACGGAAAGAATTAGTACGATTTTAGAATATGAAGTAGAAGATCATGAAACTGGTGTGAAAGTGACAAATGCTAAGCAACCGATCGTTCTTGAAAATGTACATTTTGAGTATAACGAAGAAGAGCAAGTTTTGAAAAATATTGATTTCACAATTGAATCTGGAAAAGTGACAGCAATTGTAGGACCAAGTGGTAGTGGGAAAACAACGTTATTCTCATTACTGGAACGTTTTTATGAGCCAACTAGTGGTGCCATTAAATTAGGAAAAGAATTAATTACGAGTTATTCATTAGAGTCATGGCGACGTCAAATCGGTTACGTATCACAAGATAGTCCGTTAATTGATGGAACGATTCGTGATAATATTTGTTACGGCGTTGAGGGCGAAGTAACAGATGAAGAAATTGAAAAAGTAGCAGCAATGGCATATGTTGATGCATTTATTCATGACTTACCAAACGGTTATGCAACAGAAGTTGGAGAACGCGGTGTGAAGCTTTCTGGGGGACAAAGACAGCGAATTGCCATTGCCCGAGCGTTGCTTCGAAATCCGCAAATTCTTATGCTAGATGAGGCGACTTCAAGCTTAGATAGTAAATCTGAGTCTGTCGTTCAAAAAGCGTTAAATAACTTAATGAAAGGCAGAACAACGTTAGTGATTGCGCATAGACTTTCTACTGTTGTAGATGCAGATAAAATTGTCTTTATTGAAAAAGGGAATCTTACAGGTAGTGGTACGCATGATGAATTATTACAGACGCATGATATGTATCGTGAGTTTGCAACGCAACAATTGAAAATTAAAGAGGGTGCATTATAAAATGAATCATCAGCGGGAAGTTTACTCCACTGATGATTCATTTTTAAAAAATATATTAGATGCTAAGTAGAAAGGAAATGGTTCCTTTGATACCTAAAATTTTAATAGTAGATGACGATCCACACATTAGAGAACTCGTTTCGGTATTTTTAGAACGAGAAGGTTTTCAAACATATGAGGCAATTGATGGAGTAGATGCACTTCAGAAAATGGATGACGTAAAAGTCGATATGGTTATTCTTGATATCATGATGCCAAATATGGATGGATTTGATGTATGTTTTGAATTAAGAAAATACTATGATATCCCGGTTCTGATGCTAACTGCCAAAGGGGAAACATCACAAAAAGTAAAAGGATTTCACCTTGGGACAGATGATTATCTTGTAAAACCATTTGACCCTATAGAATTAGTAGTGAGAGTAAAGGCATTATTGAAACGTTACCAAATTACAGTTTCCCAATCGATTCAAGTTGGAAATGTATTATTAAATCGTAAAACATTCGAAGTTACATCTGGAGAACAAACGGTTACGTTACCGTTAAAAGAATTTGAGCTGCTCTTTACTTTAGGGGCTAAATCGGGAAGAACTTGTTCGAGAGAGCAATTAATTGAAGAAATATGGGGATATGATTTTGAAGGGAATGAACGTACACTAGACGTTCATATTAATCGGTTACGTGAGAAGTTTCAAGAAGAGCAGTCGAAATTTAGTATTAAAACAATAAGAGGATTAGGGTATCGCTTAGAGGTAAGTAAATGAGAAAAAGAAAACGAATGAGTAAGTTGAAGATGCTGAAAGTATTTGGAGCGGTATTAGCGCTCTTTTCTTTTCTTACTATAATTTGGTCTATCGCATTTTATGTAGCAACTAGTATATTGAATGCTTTTGACGTAAACGTATCGCCGTTTGTTGCTTTTCTAATTAGTGATATGGTCGGTTTTGTCTTTATTATTCTTATTTGGACATTGATTGGAATATTAATGAGACCAAAACGAGAGGCGATGATTTGGACTATTATTGAACCGATACAAAAAATTGCAAAAGGAGACTTCTCCGTAAAAATAAGAAATGAAGAAAAGTATGATGGTGAAATTGGCGTGCTCGTAAAAAGTATAAATGATATGACAGATGAACTGAATACGATGGAGAAAATGAGACAAGAGTTTGTATCGAATGTTTCTCATGAAATACAGTCACCGTTAACTTCTATAAAAGGATTTGCTAGAGCACTACAAGACGATAATCTTTCTGAGGAAAAAAGAAAGCATTATCTTACCATTATTGAAACTGAAACAACGAGATTATCTAAACTAAGTCAAAATTTACTAAAGCTAACTCTTTTAGAATCAGAAGAGTATACACCAGAAAGAGTGAGCTATCGATTAGATCAACAATTAAAGCAAATTGTGTTAAATAGTGAACCACTCTGGGCTGAAAAAGAAATTGAGTTAGAACTAGATTTAGAAAAAGTATATGTTATTGCTGACCAAGAAAGTATGAGTCAAGTGTGGATTAATTTAATTCATAATAGTATTAAATTTACTCCAAGCGGTGGTACGATTACTATTCAGTTAAAGGAACATGAGACAGTAGTGGAAGTGCGTATCCGTGATTCAGGAATTGGTATATCAGAAGAACAGAAACAACATATTTTTGAGCGTTTTTATAAAGCGGATTCTTCACGAAATCGTGCCTATGGAGGAAGTGGCTTAGGTTTAGCTATTGTAAAGAAAGTACTCGACCTTCATCAAGGAGAGATAAAAGTGGAGAGTGAGGAAGGAAAAGGTACTGAATTTATTGTGCGTATGCCGAATCATGAAGAGAAATAGTGTTAGAAGGAGAACCTTCTAACACTATTTCTCTTTAAAAATGCATTTACCGTTACTGCAATTATATTGAAAAGCTTTTCCTTCGCTTTTCATACTCATACACTCCCCTATGCTGGATTTGTTTTTATTTTACATGAATAATGGTAAAAAAATGAAACTTATAAATAAAAACTTTCTATAGTTACCTACAAGTAACCTACGCACATGAAAGTGCATCATTGCCTTTTTACATAAACATAGATACAATTTTAATATAATACATAACTGAGATGATTAAGGAGTGTTATACTTGGCAGAATTATTACAAGGTAAAAATGCTTTAATTACAGGAGCAGGTAGAGGGATTGGTCGCGCTGTAGCAATCGCATTAGCGAAAGAAGGCGTAAATGTAGGCTTATTAGCTCGTTCAGAAGAAAACTTAAAAGCTGTAGCAAAAGAAGTAGAAGCAGAAGGTGTAAAAGCTGTTATTGCAACTGCTGATGTTTCTTCATATGAAGAAGTAACAACTGCGATTGAAACGTTAAAAAATGGTTTAGGATCTATCGATATTTTAATTAATAACGCTGGTATTTCTAAATTCGGTAAGTTTTTAGAACTAGACGTTGCTGATTGGGAAAAAATCATTCAAGTAAACTTAATGGGTGTATACTATGCAACTCGTGCAGCTTTACCGAGCATGATTGAACAACAATCTGGTGATATCATTAACATTTCATCTACAGCAGGACAAAAAGGTGCACCTGTAACAAGTGCATATAGTGCTTCTAAATTTGGTGTCCTTGGCTTAACAGAATCGTTAGCGATGGAAGTTCGCAAACATAACATTCGTGTAACAGCTTTAACTCCAAGTACAGTAGCAACTGATATGGCTGTAGATTTAGGATTAACTGATGGAAACCCTGATAAAGTAATGCAAGCAGAAGATATTGCAGAATTTATCGTAGCGCAGCTGAAATTAAATAAACGTACATTTATTAAATCTGCTGGGCTTTGGTCTACTAATCCATAGGAATTAAATTTAACTTTAAAAGAAGGGATATCTATTCTGTAAGGGGTAGATGTCCTTTCTTTATTTTTTGTATTCGAGACAGAATTTTCGGTATAATTAAAAGTGAATGGTAGAAAGCATTGGGAAATTGAAAGGGATGGCAGTTGTAAAAGAGTGATGTAAGGAGGAACAAGGGATGAAAAAGAAGTTTCAAAAATTATAACATGTATCGTGTATAAAGAGATTAGCTCGTGGACCTCCAATATACATAACACTATATTATATATTAAAAAATTGGAGGATATAAATAGATGAGAACTGAAAAAGAAATGTTAGACGTAATTATAAATATAGCAAAAGAGGATGAAAGAATTCGAGCAGTTATCATGAATGGATCGCGTGTAAATCCAAATGTGAAAAGAGATTGTTTTCAAGACTATGATATTATGTATGTTGTAAATGATATACAATCTTTTACGTCTAATCATAATTGGGTTCATAGATTTGGAGAAATAATGATAGTACAAATGCCAGAAGAAATGTCGTTAGTTCAACCAGATGAAGATGGGAAGTTTCCATATTTAATGCAGTTCATGGATGGGAATCGGATTGATTTAACGCTAGTTCCAGTTGAGTTAATAAAAAAGTTCGTTGGACAAGATAGTTTAAGTAAACTGCTTCTTGATAAAGATAATTGTATGGAAGGATTCCCGCCAGCAAGCGATAAGGATTACTTAATAAAAAAGCCTACAGAAAAAGAGTTTTTGGATTGCTGTAATGAATTTTGGTGGTGTAGTACAAATGTGGCAAAAGGGTTATGGAGAGAGGAACTTTCTTATGCAAAAGGAATGCTTGAAGGACCAGTGCGAGATATGTTCATCGTAATGCTAGAATGGCATATTGGTATGAAAACAGACTTTACAGTTAATACAGGGAAGTTTGGAAAGCATTTCGAGCAATATATTGAAGAAGATATGTGGGAGCAATTTAAAAGGACATTTTCTAATGCTGAATATGAAAACATATGGGAGTCATTCTTTGTCATGAGTGATTTATTTAGGGAAGTGGCGAACGAAATCGCTAACACGTATGAATATCAATATCCGCAAGAAGATGATGATAAAGTGACGAACTATTTAAAACATGTGAAAGCTTTGCCAAAAGATAGTACATCAATTTATTAATAATATAAAGTAGTAAGGCTGTCCTAATTAAGGACAGTCTTATTTTTGTTTATGAATAACAATTTCTCTAACAAAGTGCAGATGAATCACATATGAAAATTTAGGGAGGTTTTTTATCATGTATTATTTTTATTCGCCAGAAATGTTTGCTCCATATCAATGGGGACTAGAACGAGATGTTTCGTATGCTTATATGCCATATAACTCATTTTATTATGGAGATTATATAAGCGCATTGCCATACGCATATATCCCTCAAAGCTATGAAGTACAAATGAAAGCAGATGATCGTGGATCGTGGACACCATTTACATGGGTTGAAAAATATGCGTACGCATTTTCAGGACCGTATAATAAAGCGGAAGTAGCTCTTACATTTGATGATGGACCAGATTCAGAATTCACGCCAAAAATATTAGATAAGTTAAAACAACATAATGTAAAAGCTACTTTTTTCTTACTTGGTGAAAACGCAGAAAAATTTCCGAATGTAGTAAAGCGTATTGCAAATGAAGGGCATGTAATTGGTAATCATACGTACAGTCATCCGAATTTAGCGAAAGTAAATGACGCTGAGTACCGTAATCAAATTATAAAAACGGAAGAAATATTAAAACGTTTAGCCGGCTATGCCCCTAAATTTATACGTCCACCGTATGGTGAAATACTTGAAAATCAATTGAATTGGGCAACTGAGCAAAATTTTATGATTGTACAGTGGAGTGTTGATACAGTTGATTGGAAAGGTGTAAGTGCCGATACGATTACAAATAATGTGTTAGGGAATTCATTTCCAGGTAGTGTCATACTGCAGCATTCTACTCCAGGTGGGCATTTACAAGGATCTGTTGATGCACTAGACAAAATCATTCCGCAGTTAAAAACGAAAGGGGCACGTTTTGTAACACTTCCAAGTATGTTCCAGACATCAAAAGAAAGAAAGTGAATGTGTTATAAATTGGAAAAATAAGGGTTGTGTCGTATAATGAAAGTGTAAGTTAGGGGGGGATATAATTGATTGATGCACTAGTAAACATAGGAATAAGCATATTGATTGGTATTATTTTTATACTTGCGGCAATTATTCTTCAAAAAAATCCACCGACCGATATTAATGCGGCATATGGTTATCGTACGAAACGATCTATGAAAAATAAGGAATTATGGGATGCGGGTAACAGGTATAGTGCAGAAGTGATGAAGCAAAACGGATTTATCATGATGTTAATTGGAAGTGTTATTAGTATACTGTTTAGATATCCACATACAATAATAGTGATTATAGTGGTTATGCTGTTATTAATGATTCGTTTATTTATACAAGTAGAGAGTAGATTAAAAATCCTTGAACAATAATAAAAAATAGGACTCTACGCAATATTATGCTAGGAGTCCTATTTTATTTATAAACTATTATTTTTTAATAATTCTTTTCCTTGCTCTATAACAAATTCATAGTATGCAAGATCATACGGATAAATATCTTCAAATGTTATCGTAATCGGTGTATTGTTTAAGACTGAAATAGTCGTTAAAGATGAAATCTCTCCTTTTAATAGTTGTAGAAAAGAAGTTGCATGTACTTTCATCACATCGTCTACTTCTTCACCTGGTGCGAATGGAAGTGGATTGATGACGTTGTGAAAATACATATGACAAAACTCGCGATCAGTAAGATTTGAAATTTCATAATCTATTTTAAAGATTCCCTTGTATGTTAAATCATTAGTTTGAAAGGAAAGCCCTAATTCTTCCTCAATTTCACGAAGACCACCAATTTGTACATCTTCATCATGCATAATATGTCCAGCTGAAGTAATATCCCATATACATGGAGCTTCTTTTTTATTTTTAGAGCGTAATTGGAAATATAAAAACATATCTTCATTATCTTTTTCTACAAACCAGCAATGAAATGTTTCGTGCCAATCGCCGTCACGATGCACTTCATCACGTAATTTCTTCCCAAGTGTATTTCTTTCAGGATCAAATATTGTTAACCACTCTGTCATTTTAATTCCCCTTTCCTCAAATTTTATTATACAATATTTGTATTGAATTTTGGGAAAATAAAGAAAAAGGAGTGGTTATAAGTGGGGATAGAGCGTACGGAAATAAAATCGATTATTTCAACAGAGGAAGAGTTACGGAAAATATTGGGGCAACCAAGTGAGCGAGCGTTGAAAAAAGTCATTTCATCATTAGACCACCATTGCGTAGATTTTCTTTCTAAATCTCCTTTTCTAGTATTATCCACTGGAAATAAGTTGGGGGAGTGTGACGCCTCGCCGCGAGGAGATGCACCTGGATTTGTATACGTACTCAATAATAATAAAATTATCATTCCAGAAAGACCAGGAAATCGTCGTATAGACTCCATTTTGAATATTATTTCAAATCCACGTGTAGGACTAATCTTTTTTATTCCAGGTCTTGGGGAGACACTCAGAATAAATGGCCGAGCGTATATTACAAACGACGAAGAAATTTTGAAAGAAATGCAGGCGAATGGACGCAATCCGTTGCTTGGAATTGTTGTTGAAATAGAAGAGTGTTATATTCATTGTGCAAAAGCGTTTATTCGTTCTAAGATGTGGGATCCAGAATCTTGGTTAAATAAAAAAGAGTTACCATCAGCAGCAAAAATGTTGCTGGAGCATGCGAAAGTGAATACTTCAGAAGAAGATGTTGCACGTTCTTTAGAAGAAAGTTATACAAAAAGATTGTATTAAAAATTTTATTAATATAGTTTTGTAGAGCGGATATGTACGGTTTTTAGAATGGGGAATTTATATATGAACCGTTGATTTATAAACTGGAGAAATAACAAAATAGGTAAATTGAGTGGCGGTTGCATAATGATATTGTGAAATATAATAAAAAAAATTCTTGAAAATAGTTAGTAAAAATAGGCTTGCTTTTTAAAAAGTTGATAACTATAATGAATTAACAAATAGACATGAACGAAAAAGTAACGATAAGGACAAGAAATCATTTTTACGGTTTACAGAGAGGGAAGCCAAGGGTGTGAGCTTCCTAACACGAGAAATGATTTTACCACCTTTGAACTTCAATAGTGAACGAGTAATCTAGTAATTATTGACGGTATCAGCCGTTATCTGAACTTGAGCAATCTAGGGAGAAATACGTCTAGATTGGAACAAGGGTGGAACCACGAAAACACATTCGTCCCTTTCCTAGGGATGAGTGTGTTTTTTTACGGATTTAGAGATTGAAAATTTAAAATAATTTAAAAATAGTATTGATTTTGTTTTTTATGCGAGTATAATGAGTTAACAAATAAACATGAACGAAAAAGTAACGATAAGGACAAGAAATCATTTTTACGGTTTACAGAGAGGGAAGCCAAGGGTGTGAGCTTCCTAACACGAGAAATGATTTTACCACCTTTGAACTTCAATAGTGAACGAGTAATCTAGTAATTATTGACGGTATCAGCCGTTATCTGAACTTGAGCAATCTAGGGAGAAATACGTCTAGATTGGAACAAGGGTGGAACCACGAAAACACATTCGTCCCTTTCCTAGGGATGGGTGTGTTTTTTTATTACTTTGAAGGGAGGTGCGGTAACATGAAACGATTTATAAGTACGGAAATAACCACCACCTGCATGACAAAAAAGCAGAATAAGGTGATTTATAGGTGTAACAATTAAACTTTTAGGAGGAGATTAGAAGATGAATAACGTTATAAATGTTGGAGTATTAGGTTTAGGTACGGTCGGAAGTGGTGTTGTTCATATTTTGAAAGAACATTATAAAAAAATCGCTCTTGATACAGGATACGAAGTGAAAGTGAAAACAGTCGTTGTACGTGATTTGGAAAAAGAACGCGATGTTTGTATTGACGGGATTGCAGTAACAAGTCATGCAGATGAAGTTCTAAATGATTCGAATATTGATATTGTAGTAGAGGTAATGGGCGGAATTGAAGAAGCGAAGCAGCATATTGTTAAGGCTTTACGAAATAAGAAACATGTCGTGACAGCAAATAAAGATTTAATGGCTGTATACGGTGCAGAGCTTCTTCAACTGGCGAACGATAATGATTGTGATTTATGTTATGAAGCGAGCGTAGCAGGCGGTATTCCAGTGTTAAGAGGACTAACTGACGGGCTAGCATCAGATCAAATTGAAAAAATAATGGGAATTGTAAATGGTACAACAAATTATATGTTAACAAAAATGAGTCAAAATGGGTGGTCTTATGAAGAGGCTTTACAGGAAGCGCAAAAATTAGGTTTTGCAGAATCGGATCCGACAGCAGATGTAGATGGACTAGATGCGGCGAGAAAGGTAGCAATTCTTGCAAACTTAGGTTTTTCGATGAATGTTTCATTAGATGATGTGCAAGTAAGAGGGATTCGAAAGGTCGAAAAAGAAGATTTACAAATGGCTGAAAAGTTAGGATTTACTATGAAGTTAATTGGTAAAGCTGAAAAACAAGGACCAGCCATTCATTTAAGTGTAGAACCGACGCTTTTACCGAGCCAGCATCCATTATCAAATGTGAATAATGAATTTAATGCGGTGTATGTCCATGGCCAAGCGGTAGGAGAAGTGATGTTTTATGGACCCGGAGCTGGGAAGTTACCGACTGGTTCTGCTGTAGTAAGTGATATTATTTCAATCGTTAAAAATATGAATCAAGTTCCGAAAAATAAAAGTGCGTTAAAAGAACCAGTTCCTTATGAATTACAAGGTGATGAAGAAGTAGTTTCGAAATATTTCTTACGCATTTCATTACAAGATGAGCCTGGGATGTTACAAAAAATAACAGAATGTTTCGTTAATTATTCTGTAAGTTTAAAAGAGGTTATTCAATTACCTTTAAACCGTGAACTGGCAGAAGTCGTTGTTGTGACACATCGAACTTCCAAGTATCAATTTGAACGAGTTTTAGAAGCGATAGAAGCTGTCGCAAGTGAAATAAACAGTTACTACATTATTGAGGAGGAAAAACAATATGTATAAAGGACTATTAAAACAATATGCGTCTTATTTACCGGTGAATGAAAATACACCTGATGTCAGCTTAATGGAAGGAAACACACCACTTATTCCATTATTAAATATATCAAAACAATTAGGGATTCAGCTATATGGTAAGTACGAAGGAGCGAATCCGACAGGTTCTTTTAAAGATCGTGGTATGGTCATGGCAGTTGCTAAGGCGAAAGAAGAAGGTTCAGAAGCAATCATTTGTGCATCAACAGGTAATACATCAGCATCAGCTGCAGCATATGCGGCACGTCTTGGGATGAAATGCATTATCGTAATACCAGAAGGAAAGATTGCACATGGAAAATTAGCGCAAGCGGTCGCTTATGGAGCTGAAATTATTTCAATAGAAGGGAATTTCGATGATGCACTTAAGGCTGTAAGAAATATTGCTGCAGAAGAGCCGATTACGTTAGTAAATTCAGTGAATCCTTATCGAATTGAAGGGCAAAAAACGGCAGCATTTGAAATTTGTGACCAATTGCAAAATGCACCAGATGTTCTAGCTATCCCTGTTGGGAACGCAGGAAATATTACAGCATATTGGAAAGGTTTCTGTGAATATGAGAAAGAAAAAGGTTATAAGAAGCCAAGAATCCATGGTTTTGAAGCGGAAGGAGCAGCGGCAATTGTAAAAGGGCATGTAATTGAAGAACCTGAAACAATTGCAACAGCGATTCGCATCGGTAACCCAGCAAGTTGGTCATATGCAGTAGAGGCTGCCGAGCAGTCTCGTGGTGAAATAGATATGGTATCAGATGAAGAAATTTTACATGCGTATAGGTTATTAGCAAAAACTGAAGGAGTTTTCGCTGAACCAGGATCAAATGCTTCATTAGCCGGCGTAATTAAACATGTTGAATCTGGAAAAATCAAAAAGGGAGAAACAGTTGTTGCAGTATTAACTGGAAATGGTTTGAAGGATCCTGATATCGCTATTTCTTCAAATCAACTAGACATCGCAAGTGTGTCAAATGATATAGAACAAATTAAAGATCATATTAAAGGGGTGATTATGTCGTGATACCATTTAGCGTTCGTGTCCCTGCTAGTACGGCGAATGTTGGTCCTGGATTTGATTCAGTTGGAATAGCTTTGTCATTGTATTTAGATGTGGTGGTTAAAGAAAAAGCTGATAAATGGCAAGTAATCCATTCCTTTGAAGAATCAATTCCAGCAGACGATAAAAATTTAATCGTTAGCACGGCATGTAATGTATGTCCTTCTATATCACCCCATATAATAGAAGTTACTAGTAATATCCCATTAACGAGAGGGCTAGGAAGTAGTGCATCAGCGATTGTAGCTGGGATAGAGCTTGCGAATCAACTAGGCAATTTGAACTTAACTGCTGATCAAAAAGTTCAAATTGCTACAAATTTTGAAGGACATCCTGATAATGTTGCTGCTTCTATATTAGGTGGAACTGTAATTGGAGCACTTGATGGAAAGGATGTTTCCGTCGTAAGAATTGAGAGCAAGGAATTGGGTGTAATTTCTCTCATTCCGAATGCAGAATTAAATACAGATGAAAGTCGATCTGTATTACCAAAGATGTTTCCGTTTCATGAGGCAGTTAAAGCTAGTGCGATAAGTAACGTATTAGTAGCTGCATTATGTCAAAAGCGGTGGGAAGTTGTAGGTGAAATGATGGAGAGAGACCATTTTCACGAACCATATCGTTTAGAACTCGTACCGTTATTACCATCTATTCGTAAATGCGCAAAAGAATTTGGTGCGTACGGTACAGCACTTAGCGGTGCGGGACCATCTATTTTTATATTAACGCCATATGAGAAACGTCAAGAAATCGCTGAGCAATTAGCGAGAGTATTTACAGATATGAAAGTATGTGAGCTTGAAATCGACCATAAAGGTATTATTGTAAATAAGGAAGAGCATATTGGATCGTAAAGAAAGCTGGCATGGCTAGCTTTCTTTACGTTGCAAACCTATTTTAAATTAGGTTTTTTTCGGAAAAAAATATAAAACAAATGTTGATTTTGAATAATGTAAGTAAAGAGTGCATTCATTTTGGAGGTGATTAAATGAATAAAGAGTCACCAGAAGAAAAAAGAGAGCGTATGAGACAAAGTGAATTAAAAAGTAATCCTACGGGTTCTTTACATGACGGACTCAATAGAGCGGAAACAGGTAGTCCAGTTGATATAGCAGGCGGTATGAATTGGAAAGGCACAGGAATAATCATTTTAGTACTATTTTTAGGATACATTGTATACACTTATTTTTTCAGTTGAAGAATGCTTGTTAAAATTTTGATTTGTTTAGTTTCATAATTATTGAGAAAAAAACGCAGTTACTGTATTACATATCTTCTAAGCAAGTTATAGTTGTTCATATCAACTTTTAATACTCCAAATAGAGCTAGCAAAATGCTAGCTCTATTATTTTTTGCCACATTCCTGTAACAAACCACCTGTATATTCATTGGTGGAGGTGCAGAGGATGAAAAAAATGATAGCGATATGTCTTCTAACAACTATGCCATTTTCGACTTTAGTCGGTTGTGACGTAAAAGGTAGTAATGCTGTACAAGAGTCTAAAATAAAGAAATCGACGTATAAAGATTTTACTTATGATGTAAATCCAGAAACATTCACATTAACTGTAGAACATGAGGGGGTAAAGGAACAGGCATCACGACCCCTACCGAAAATGAAGGTATCGAATGTAAAAAAAGAAAAGGATCGTACATCGTGGGAATATCCAGATCAAAAAGTAAAAATAAAATTAGAAAAGAAAAAAGACCACTTAAACATTGAAGTGGAATCGACTGGTGCAGAAAGCTTTACATGGCCGAAAGTAGAAGCTGAAAATTATACACTTCCGTTATGGGAGGGTAAGCAAATTCCGAGCAATGATGAGAATTGGAAGAAGTTTTTAAAGGATGATGCATATTCATTTGCTGAATCATTTTCTATGAAGTTTTTCGC
The DNA here is from genome assembly GCF_022663075.1 of Bacillus cereus group sp. BfR-BA-01441. Lineage (NCBI taxonomy): Bacteria > Bacillati > Bacillota > Bacilli > Caryophanales > Bacillaceae > Bacillus > Bacillus cereus group sp. BfR-BA-01441. The sequence continues at coordinate 103,708 of NZ_JAKUEU010000007.1, read as the reverse complement.
ATTAAATGGTTCGAAATATTCAATTGTATATATTGCAAACAATATGTTTAATAATGAATTGAAGTTTCATTCGGATCCGAAAATAGGATTTGATTTTACACATGAATTTCCGAGCATAAATAAAAATAAAACATATGGATTTCAATTATATGTGACAAATAATGATGCGGTAAGCATTGCTAAACTGTATAAGGATGATATTGTTCGAAAAGGTGAATTTAAAACATTACAAGAAAAGGCTAGAAAAAATAAAGAAATCGAAAAGTTATATGGAGCGGCGCATTTTTATTTTTGGAATCAAAATGGTCTATCAGAAAATAATATAAATTGGCCAAAACTAAGGGAGCAAATAAATAGCCCGCTGTTTAGTCATATAAAAGAACTTATTCAAAAGAATAGTTCAGAGCCTGGGGAACTGAATGTATTAGATCAAGTAAGTAAACAAGATTTCATTGATAAGTATCAAAAAAATGTTATTTTACGTTATATAAACGAAGTATTATCCATGAAGGAATTTTATAAAGAGGATATTTTTCAAAACGTTGATCAGGAAGCTAGTGTGCTATTAAAGAAAGGTGTAGGTCACTTAACGAACACAGAATTGTATAGCTTAAATAAGCATTTATTAAAGTCGCTACTTGGTGATGCGGTTGAAGAGGTAAGTAAATGGGGTAATGCAGATGGAACGGACATACTAAAGGAAATGAAAGAGGTAGGAATAGAAAAAGCGTGGATTGGTCTGCCGAACTGGGAACAAGGATTTATGCAACCTAATTTCGTGACAAAAGCGAAGGAAATGGGGTATTTAGTTGGTCCGTATGATTCATATCATTCCATTCACGAAAAAAGTGATAAAAATTGGAACACAGCATCCTTTAATGACCCATCATTATATGAAGAGGCTACTGTAACGAAGAAAAACGGAGAAAAGGTGCAAGGCTTTTTAGGCAGAGGTCGCAAGTTAAACCCGACTTTATCGCTGCCTAGTGTAAAGGAACGCATGAATGATATATTACAAAATGGTCCTAAATATAATTCATGGTTTATTGATTGTGATGCGACAGGTGAAATTTACGATGACTATTCAGCGAAACATATAACGACACAAGAGCAAGATTTAAAAGCACGTTTAAAACGAATGGACTACATTGCGCAAGAAAAGGGTATGGTCGTTGGTTCTGAAGGTGGAAATGATTTTGCTAGTAGTACGATTGCATTTGCACACGGAATTGAAACACCTGTTATTAAATGGGACGATGAAGATATGCGGAAAAATAAAACAAGTCCGTATTATGTCGGTGGATATTGGTCACCAAATCAAAATGTTCCCGAAAAATATGCAAAACAAGTACCATTGAAAGAAGAATATAAACAAGTGTATTTAAACCCAGTATATTCGGTACCATTATATAAATTAGTATACAATGATTCCGTTATTACAACGCACCATTGGGAATGGGGAAGTTTAAAGGTAAAAGATGAAGTTGGAAATCGAATGCTGTCTGAATTATTGTATAATGTTCCTCCGTTGTACCATTTAGATGAAGTAGAGTGGAATAAGCATAAAAAAGAAATTACAGAGCATCTAAAAGTTTGGAATGAAGTTCATGAAAAAGCAGTAAAAGAAGAGATGACGAATTTTGCGTATTTGTCAGAAGATAAGCTAGTACAATCTGTTTCTTATGGAAAAAATATTAAAATCATTGTGAACTTCTCAAATGAAGACATGGAAGTAGAAAAAACGAAAATAAAAGCAAAGTCGGCTTTTATTGATAATCAGGGGAAGAAAAGCATGTATACGCCGTTTGAGAAATAATAACGTCAAATATACTGTATTCATAGAGATTTTATAATTAGCTGGATTCTTTATTCATATCGTTTGTTAGGAAAAAGACATTCTAATTTAAAAAGAAAGAGTTAATAAATTTGTAAATCCGCATGTTGCGAAGTGCTAAATTTTTGAAATTGGTAAATAGTGACTTGCCAAAAATAAGTACGAGAGTATAATGTGAAATGGAATACGTATTGGGTTTAAGTAGTAACCTTACAAAATTGTAAGGTTAGTGAAAGGAAATTCAATATGAAGATAAATAGACTTACATTATACTTGGTAAAGAGAAAGAGAGGCGAATGGGTATGAGCTCTGAATTAGAACAAAATACGAGAAGTAATAAAAAGCGTTCTAAAAGAAAGTCAATAAAATGGTTCATATTAATTCCATTTTTCCTACTTATTTTTGGAGGAGTAGGATATGGTTCGTTTATATATAATAAAGCAAAAGCTGTTGTAAATGATGCGTATGCAAAAATTGATAAGTCATCAAAGCGTGATAAAGAAGTCGAACCTTTAAAGGATAATATTTCAATATTAATCATGGGTGTAGATGGAAGTGAAATGAGAAAAAGCCAATATGGCGAAGCAGTTCGAACAGATGCACTTTTATTAGCAACAATTAATAAAGATGATAAGTCTGTTAAGCTAGTAAGTATTCCACGTGATTCACGTGTTTACATTCCAACTAGAAAAAAATTAGATAAAATTACTCATGCTCACGTATTTGGTGGCGTAGAAAGCACACGCGATACAGTGGAAAGATTCTTAAATGTCCCTGTTGATTATTATGTGAAGTTTAACTTTGAATCATTCGTACAAATTGTCGATTCAATTGGTGGTATTGATATTGATGTACCAGTTACTTTCACTGAACAAGATAGTAAAGACCAAGCTGGTATGATTCATTTAGAAAAAGGTTACCAACATTTAAATGGAGAACAAGCACTTGCACTTGCAAGAACGCGTAAAATTGATAGTGACGCAATGCGTGGACAGAGACAGCAACTTGTAATAGAAGCAATTGCCAAAAAAGCGATGTCTGTTCAATCAATTAGCAAAATGGGCTCTTTACTAGATGCGGTTGATAAAAATATGAAAACGAACTTAACATTTGACGATATGCTTGCCATTACAAAAAATATGGCAGGATCTAGTTTGGAAATGGAAAAATTGCAAATAGAAGGTACAGATAAACGTATCGGTGGTATTTATTATTACATTCCAAATGAAAAAAATGTAAAAGATATTTCAAAAAAATTAAATGATCATTTAGGTGTAACGCCAAAATCAGTCCGAAACGAATAATAAAAAAAGATTGGCTTTTGCCAATCTTTTTTTTTGGAATGTATTTGTAACTTTTCTGTAACGATTTTTTAGTTTAGAAAAATTATACTCATATGTATGAGTATAATGGATAGGTAAAAAAGTAAAAGGACATATTCAAAATTTGTGGTAAGGAAAGATATCATATGCAGAAATGGTTAAGCATGATGGGAATTATCTTTATATTGACTGGATGTAAAATGTCTGAAGCTCCAACAAGTCTAATGGAAGCTCCTACAAATGAAAAATGGATTAATGAATTAAAGGAACAAATTGATAAAGATTTACCTGTTAATTATCGCTTACTTACTCCAATGTCTAACAAAGATAAACAGATGATTTGGTCAATGAATTTTAAACAAGATAATAAGAAAGAAGCCATCTTATTTTATAAATTGCCGAATGAAGATCATAGCGTATATTTAGCCGTATATGAAGAAATCGGAAATGGCTGGAGAATAAAGTCCACACATAAATTTGATGGTGGAGATGTAGATATCGTTGAAGTCGGTGATTTTACAGGGAACGGGAAGAGAGAGTTGTTAATCGGAATCTCTGTAAATCGTGAATCGTTAGAACATGTTATGTATGTTTTTTCGGAAGAAAATGAAGAGATGAAGGAAATATATAATCGAAGTTATACGAAGTTATTCATAGAGGATCTAAATGAAAATGGACTGAAAGATATAAGCCTTGTTACATTTGAAAAAGATGAGAAGCTGACAGTTGAGTTCATGGAACAATTTAAGACTTTATCTGAAGTGTCATACGATCCATTTATAAATAGTATTCAAAGAATACAAATGGGTCGTATATCTAAATCACTAAAGGCGGTAGTAATTGATGCAGGAGTTGGCGCTCATTCAGGTATAACTTATGTAGCAAAATTTGATCAGGATCATTATGAAGTATTACCTATAGGTGGGAAAGAAGATTTATTTAATGAATATGTTGTAGAAAGTAAAGATGTTAATGAAGACGGCATTATTGAATTTGTTCGTACTGTACGTCCAAAAGGTTGGGAGGATAAATCACATGGTGATAGCCCGCTTTTTGAACGTTACATACAGTGGAGTGAATCTGGAATTAAACCAATTGAAGAACGATATATAGATATAGAAAAAGGGTATTATGTGAAAATTCCTAAAGAGTTAATAGGGAAAATTACAATACCAGATCAGCAAAAAGAATCAAATTCTCAAAAGTTTTTGGATACAAGAACAAATAAAATATGGCTTGAAGTTCATATTTTTAAGCGGAAAGAATGGTTCAATATAAAAGGCTACAGCGCAGCAATTAAAACGGCTTCTCACGTATATGCAGTACCGAAGCAATCGGAATTTGAAAAAGTGAAAGCATATATAAAACCGCTAGCGGATTATCAACAAGAGTAGGAGGTGGGAATTATGTCAAAAATTTTAGTTTTAGAAGATGAATTAACGATCCGTAGCTTTATTGTTTTAAATTTAAAACGTGCTGGATTTTATGTAATAGAAGCTACTACTGGAGAAGAAGCGTTACAGATTTTGAGTGAACAAACTGTTGATATAGCACTGCTGGATGTAATGTTACCGGGGATTGATGGTTTAGAAGTTTGTAAGGCTATCAGGAAAGAAAATAAAAAAATGGGTATTATTATGTTAACCGCACGTGTACAAGATGAAGATAAGGTGCAAGGACTAGGAATAGGTGCAGATGATTATATTGCAAAACCGTTTAGTCCAGTAGTATTAACTGCACGTATACAGTCTTTATTAAGAAGAATAGAAGTACATGAAGAAAAAACGAATATTGTTACGTCAGGTCCATTTTCGTTAAATATTATAGAAGAAAGATTGTATAAAGATGGACAATTAGTCGATTTAACACCTACAGAGTATATGATATTACAGTATTTAATGAATCAGGCTTCAAAGCCAGTTTCGCGTGATGAAATTTTAAATATGATTTGGGGAACCAATTACGTAGGTGAGACGAAAGTAGTAGATGTAAATATGAGACGGTTACGTCAAAAGATAGAATGTAATCCATCAGAACCTGAATTTATTCTTACGGTGTGGGGAAAAGGATATGTGTGGAAGGAAAGTATGAGATGAAACGGAAAGTGACTTTATATTTTATGACGGTCATTACACTTATGCTTGTATTATTTGAAGTTGTATTTTCAGTCTCAATTTATCGATACTATTATAATGGTATTGTGCAATATATAGAGTCTCATGCGAAAACGAGTACACGTTTTTTTTCAGAATACAATTCACTATACTTTATTCGATTACAAGAATATAGTGGTGACATAATTAGTAGCTTTCAATTAGAAGGAACAGAATTACAGTTAATTGATCGTCACGGCTCGGTTATACAATCTTCAAGTGGTGAAAAGGTAAAAGGTAAAGTGAATATTCCACAATCATTATTAGAAGGTGAAATGTATAATCAAGTTACTACGAAAGGTAATAAAAAACAACTAGAGGTGCTAAGCCCACTTATACATCAAGGACAAACTATTGGTGTTTTAAAATATACGACTGTTTTAACAAATGTAAATAAAAAGATTATTGAAATTATTACGTTTACTATTTCTGTAGGTATTGTTATTTCGGGAGTCGCCTTCTTAATTAGTAGACGTTTGGCAAATTCATTTGTTGAGCCAATTGAATCCATTATTCAAGCCTCTTCACAAATTGCAGAAGGCACATTAAAGCAAAAAATTAAAGAAGATTATCCTGGAGAATTAGGTGAATTGGCACATAGTTTAAATTATATGGCTTATAAAATAGATAAGGCTGAGCAGATGAAAAATGAATTCATTGCTTCTATTTCGCACGAAATACGAACGCCTTTAACAGGAATTAAAGGTTGGAGTGAGACGTTAAAAACAGTAGATCATTTAACAGAAGAAGAAATAAAGCAAGGTATGGGCATTATTTCAGGTGAGACAGATAGATTGATTCATTTAGTAGAAGAATTGCTAGATTTTTCAAGATTACAATCAAATCATTTTAATTTATATAAACAAAAGGTGCAGTTGTACGATATACTAGAGGAGACGATTTGGCAATTAACTCCTAAATCGGAAGAGAAGGAAATTCAATTTATTACTACTATAGACCGAATTGAATTGATGGGAGATCGAAATAGGTTAAAGCAAGTTTTCTTGAATATTGTTCAAAATGCAATTAAGTATTCACATAAAAAAAGCACAATACACATTGAAGCGACTAAAATAGAAGGACAAGCAGTGATTAAGGTAAGAGACGAAGGGATTGGAATTGCTAAAGAACATTTACCATATATTGAGCAATCATTTTACCAAATTAATAATCATGCTGCAGGTGCAGGTATTGGTTTAGCTATCGTTAAAAAAATGGTAGAGCTTCATGGCGGTGTGCTTAGTGTTACAAGCAAAGAAGGAATAGGAACAACAATTTTGATAAAACTCCCATTATAATACAAATAAAATCTATTTATATGGTGAAATAAAAATAAATAGATGTATAATTATATTGGGCGATTTATATATAAGATTAATAGGGAGAGGAATTCGATAGAATGGAAAAAGCTTTAAAAATTAAACAAATAGTAGTCGTTTTAATAGCGATTGCCGCAGTAGCTATTGGGTATTACATGTTTCAATCAATTACTTCACCAGCAAAAGCTGTTGCGAAACAAGAAAATGTAGTGCAGCTTGCAAGTGAACAGCCGAAAGTTGAAATGAATAAAACGGCACCAAGTCGTTTTAATGGAAAAGAAAGAAAAGTTGCTTATCTTACATTTGACGATGGGCCAGGGAAATATACGGCTGAATTATTAAATACGCTAAAACAACATGATGCGAAGGCGACGTTCTTTTTAATTGGAGCGAATGTAAAAGAATTTCCTGATTTAGTGAAACGTGAAAATGCTGAGGGTCATTATGTAGGCATGCATAGTATGACACATAATTTCGCAAAGTTATATAAAAATGGCGAGTATGTAAATGAGATGAAAGAAGATCAAGGTTTAATCGCTAATATTATTGGGAAATCACCTAAATTAACACGTCCTCCATATGGTTCGATGCCTGGATTGAATGAAGGTCTTCGAAATAAAGTGGTAGAAGGCGGATTTAAAGTATGGGATTGGACAATTGATTCATTAGATTGGAGATACAATAAAATGCCAGTTGATGCAGCTGCAGCACAAATTGCTCAAAACGTATTAACAAACGCAACAAAACCACAAGAAGTAATTTTAATGCATGATATTCACCCGCAATCAGTTGCTGCTGTGCCAGCAATTTTAAAGGGGCTAAAAGAAAAAGGTTATGAGTTTGAAGCTTATCATGAAGAGAGTCACTTCCCAGTGAACTTCTGGCATGATAACCGTATGTAATGGAGGAATGAACGTTGAAGTATGGAAAAGTAGCAGTAGTTGGAGCATTATCAGTAGGACTTTTAACAGGTTGTTTCGGTGAAAAGCCAGAAGAAAATCTATATACAGCTTTTGAAACAGCAGCAACACAAGAAAAATCTTTAGTGGATGAAGCAAAAAAATTAGAGCAGTTAGAGAAACAAGGGCAAGAATTATATGCTCAAATTTTGCAAGAAGGTAAAGATCATAATGAAGCAGTTGTGAAGAAAATAGAGCAAGCTACTGCAAATGTAGACGATCGTGAAAAAGTATTGAAAAGTGAGAAAGAAATGCTAGAAAAAGCACAGAAGGAAACGAAGTCTGTTCAAAGTAATATAGAGAAGATTGAAGATAAGAAGTTACAAAAACAAGCAAAAGCAGTAGAAGAGTCGTATAAGAATCGTTATGATGCATTCCAAAAGATGAATGAAAATTACACGAAAGTGTTAGCGACTGAAAAAGAACTGTATGAAAAATTAAAAGTAAAAGAAACGAAATTAAAAGAAATCGGTGAAAAAGTTAAAACTGTTAATGAATTAAATGTGGAAGCACAAAAGTCGAAAGAGCAGTTTAACAAATTTACAAAAGAGTATAATGACAGTAAATTAGCATTCTACAAAGATGCAGAAATTAAGATTAAAGATCAGAAATAAAGAAGAATCTAAAGTGTAATAAAAAGCCGGAGAAACATCGTTATAAATGTTTTTTCGGTTTTTTACGTTAAATGAATAGAAAAGACTGGAATTGATATCATAAAAGAGTTATAGTGAGTTATTCTAAGGGAAACATTGTAAAGTAAGGAGAATGGGAATATGTCATATGAATTTTTACTCAAATTAGGTTTAGCACTCTTTTTAGGATTATTCATCGGGATAGATAGGCAGCTAAAGAATAAACCACTTGGTGTGAAAACAAGTATGGTTATTTCTGTAGCAAGTTGTTTAATTACGATGGTTTCAATTGAATCTGTACATGTATATTCTGTTCCAGGACATACAAATATGGATCCGATGCGACTGGCCGCTCAAATTGTTAGTGGAATTGGTTTTCTTGGCGCGGGTGTCATTTTACGAAGAAGTAATGACGTTATTTCTGGATTAACAACAGCTTCTATGGTGTGGGCTGCTTCAGCTTTAGGGATCGCAATTGGTGCGGGATTTTATTTACAAGCGACAGTTGCGATGGTTTTAATTATTTTAGCGATTAATGTACTTCCGCAACTTGTGAAAATTGCAGGACCGTATTCATTAAGACAAAAGGATTTATCTATAAAAATTACTGTTAAAGAGCATCATGAGTTAGATGGTATATTTAAGCAAATTAAAAATTTAGGCATGCATGTGAAACGCGTGAAAATTAAAGATATAGATAGTGGAGCATTTCAGCAACTAGAGATGGTTATTTTAGCTCCAGAAGATTTATATACAACAGAGTTATATAGTTCCCTGAAAGAGATAGATCGAGTAGTTTCAGTTGAAGTGGAAAGTAGATAATTGTGATAAAAAAGAGTGAAGTGAATTCACTCTTTTTTATTTGGATTCTTAAGGAATGAAATTGATATAATGATGAGTAACAAGGAGGGAGAAATGATGGGAATACATATTAGAAGAGCAATAAAGGATGATATACAAGGTATAGCAAAGGTGCATGTTGATAGTTGGAAAACAACGTATAAAGGGATATTTGCTGACGAAATTCTAGATAATATAGCATATGAGAAACGAGAAAAACAATGGGAAGATATTTTTCAAAAAGAGGGTAATCATCAATTTAGATTTGTAGCAGAGAATTTAAATGGAGAAATAGTTGGATTCATCGATGGGGGAGTAGAAAGAACTGGTACATATAATTGTGATGGAGAATTATATGCAATCTACCTTTTACAAGAGTATCAAGGAATGAAAATAGGACAAAAGTTATTTCAAGCTTTATTATCGGATTGTATAAATAATGATATGCAATCACTTTTAGTTTGGGTTGTTACGAATAATCCTTCTAAAAAGTTTTATGAAAAATTCAACCCTGAAAAAATTGATACGAAATTTTTAGAGAGAGTAAGGGTAGAAGAAACAGCGTATTGTTGGAGAGATTTGAATTTGTTACAAAAACAAACAGCTATATAGATTGATGCATATAATAATATTATGTAAACATATCGTATAGAAAGGTATACCTCATTTGGTGTACCTTTTTATTAATCCATCAAAAGGTGGATTAATAAAAAATAGTAGGTAATTAGTTTGAAAGCAAGAATTTTTCTAGTGTACTTTTAACTAGATTAAAGAAAAGAAAGAAAAAAAGAAAAATTTAATTTGATAAAAAAATTCTGAAATATACTATTGAATTGAATATCATTATCAATTAGAATCATAGTTGATAACGATATTCAATTATCAATTGTAATATGAAATTCTCATAGCGTTAATATAAAGAGGAGGACCAACATGCAGCATGCGAAACAAATCGCAGAACATGCAACATTACAAAGCTTTTTAAACTGTTATTTAAGAGAAACAGGGAGTGGAGAATGGATTACAGAGGATGAAAGAATGAAGAGTATCTTCAGTAATACGTTGAATAGAGATACAGTCCCCACATATTTATGTTGTCGGCTATCGGCACAGAACGTTACTTTGTATGGAGAAGTTATATATAAATCATCAACAGATCGCCATTTGTTTGGAGAACAATTTTATTATCAAATTGGAGATAGTCATTCTGTTATTACAGCAGATTATGTTACAGTTATTACATTTTTAATAAAAGAGATGTCTATCAACTACGGAGAAGGAACGAATCCTGCGGAACTTATGCTTCGAGTCATCCGTAGTTGTCAAAATATTGAGGAATTTACAAAAGAGAGAATAGAAGATACATCCGCATTATACGGTTTTCATACAACTTTTATAGAAGCGGAGCAGTCTTTATTATTTGGGCATTTAACTCATCCTACACCAAAGAGTAGACAGGGGATATTGGATTGGAAAAGTGCAATGTATTCTCCAGAATTAAAAGGAGAATGTCAGCTTCATTATTTTCGGGCACATAAAAGTATAGTAAATGAAAAATCATTATTATCAGATTCTACAACAATGATTATAAAAGAAGAATTAAGTAATGATGAGATGGTTAGTAAGGAATTTATAGCGAAGTACTGTAAGGAAGATCAATATGCATTAATTCCAATTCATCCGCTTCAGGCAGAATGGCTCTTGCATCAAGCTTACGTACAAGATTGGATAGTTCAAGAATTGCTTGAGTATATTGGTCCTGTAGGTAAGTATTATATGGCAACATCATCACTAAGGACGCTATATCATCCCAATTCGAAGTATATGCTTAAGTTTTCATTTCCGGTGAAAGTAACGAATTCAATGCGTATTAATAAACTGAAAGAACTTGAGAGTGGTCTTGAAGGGAAGGAAATGTTAAATACGGCTATTGGTGAAGTACGAGAAAGATTTCCAGGATTTGATTTTATTTGTGATCCAGCCTTTATTACATTAAATTATGGAACACAAGAATCTGGATTTGAAGTGATTATTCGTGAGAATCCTTTTTATAGTGAACATGCAAACGACGCAACATTAATTGCTGGGCTAGTTCAAGACGCTATACCTGGGGAGCGTACGCGGTTATCGAATATTATTCATCGCCTAGCAGATTTAGAAAGTAAAAGCTGTGAAGAAGTAAGCTTAGAGTGGTTTAGACGATATATGAATATTTCTTTAAAGCCAATGGTATGGATGTATTTACAGTATGGTGTTGCATTAGAAGCTCATCAGCAAAATAGCGTTGTTCAGCTAAAAGATGGTTATCCGATCAAATATTATTTCCGTGATAATCAAGGATTTTATTTCTGTAACTCAATGAAAGAGATGCTTAATAATGAATTAGCTGGTATTGGAGAACGTACTGGAAATTTATATGACGACTATATTGTGGATGAGAGATTTCGTTACTACTTAATTTTCAATCATATGTTTGGCCTCATTAATGGTTTTGGCACAGCAGGATTAATTAAGGAGGAAATTCTTCTCTCGGAATTAAGGTCTGTACTTGAATCATTTCTTCCATATAACCGGGAACCTTCTACATTTTTAAGAGAATTATTGGACGAAGATAAGTTAGCGTGTAAAGCAAATTTACTAACGAGATTTTTCGATGTCGATGAGTTAAGTAATCCATTGGAGCAAGCTATTTATGTGCAAGTACATAATCCACTCGTTAGAGAAGTGGCTGTTCGTTCATAAATAACGTTAAAATTTCACGTAATACAAATAATGGTATTTTGTCATAAGGTGGAGGGTTTTATGAGAGTGGACATGTATCATACGAAAGTATTGAAGGCGCTCGAATCAGAAGATTACATTTCAGTACGAAGAAGAGTGCTACGTCAATTAGTAGAATCGTTAATTTATGAGGGGATTATTACACCGGTTCGCATAGAAAAAGAAGAACAACTTCTTTTTCTAATACAAGGACTTGATGAAGAAGACAAAAGTGTCACGTACAAATGCTATGGCAGGGAACGGATGACATTTGGACGTATTTCGTTAGACTCATTAATAGTAAGAGTTCAAGATGAACAGCAAGAAATACAGTCTGTCTCGCAATTTCTAGAAGAAGTTTTTCGGGTTACTAGTGTAGAACAAGCTAAATTAGATTCTTTTATGCACGAATTAGAACAAACAATATTTAAAGACACGATTGCACAATATGAAAGAAATAATAAGAGAGAATATACTCAAAAATCTTACGATGAGTTTGAAAGCCAATTAATAGATGGCCATCCATACCATCCTAGTTATAAAGCACGTGTTGGATTTCAATATCGTGACAATTTTCAATATGGTTATGAATTTATGCAGCCAATAAAACTCATATGGATTGCAGCACATAAGAATTATGCGACTGTAGGTTATGAGAATGAAGTGATGTATAACAATCTTTTAAAAGAGGAGATTGGCGATCGTAAATTAGAAGAGTTTATGGAACGAATTCGTAATAAGGGATGTAATCCAAAACAGTACGTGTTTATACCTGTTCACCCATGGCAGTGGGAGAATTTCATCATTTCAAATTATGCGGATCATATACAGGGTAAATTTATTATTTATTTAGGAACATCAGAGGACGATTATTGCGCGCAACAGTCAATGAGAACGTTAAGAAATATTACGAGTCCAAAGAAACCGTACGTTAAATTATCGATGAATTTACTCAACACTTCAACACTTCGTACGCTGAAACCATACTCTGTTGTGAGTGCACCAGTAATATCAAATTGGTTAAATGATGTTGTAAGTAATGACGCCTATTTAATGGATGAAGCACGTTTAATCTTGTTAAGTGAGTTTTCAAGTGTAACGTATGACACGAATAAGAAAGCTATATATGGTTCATTAGGATGTATTTGGCGCGAAAGCGTTCATAAGTATTTAGATGCACAAGAGGATGCAATTCCTTTTAATGGTTTATACGCTAAAGAGAAAGATGGTACACCAATTATTGATGTGTGGTTGAATAAATATGGAATGAAGGATTGGCTACAATTACTTATTCAAAAAGCGATAATACCAGTTATACATCTTGTTGTAGAGCATGGCATCGCACTGGAATCACATGGACAAAATATGATTCTAGTCCATAAAGAAGGGGTGCCTGTTCGTATTGCGTTAAAGGATTTTCATGAAGGGCTTGAGTTTTATCGTCCATATTTGAAAGAAGTTGACAAATGTCCCGACTTTACTAAAATGCATAAAACATATGCGAATGGAAAAATGAATGATTTCTTTGAAATGGATGGCATTGAATGTTTGCAAGAGATGGTGTTAGATGCACTATTCCTGTTTAATTTAGGAGAATTAGCATTCGTACTTGCGGATGAATATGGATTGAAAGAAGAACATTTTTGGATGATGGTTGTTGAAGAAATTGAAGATCATTTAAGAATATATCCACATTTGAAAGGTAGATTTGAAAATATTCAATTATATGCACCTACATTCTATGCTGAACAATTAACGAAACGTCGATTATATATGGATGTGGAATCGCTTGTTCATGAAGTTCCAAATCCATTGTATAGAGTAAGAAAACTTATGAAACAAAAATCAATTGTTACAGGGGGAAATTATGCTAATCGTTAATAAACAAGAGTATAGCAAAAGTAATTTTAATTTGAGATTACAAGTTTATGAGGAAATGGAACAATTTCAAGAAGCAGAAGGAAATAGATTTGCACTTTGTCTGAAAGATCCATTCGATATTATTACGCTTGTGTTTTTCTTAAAAGAAAAGAAATCATCAGTATTACTTATACATGAAGATACGCCAAAAGAAACGGCTATTGAAATGGCAAAGCGTGCAAATTGTGTAGGAGTTTTATATGGAGAATATGGCGATTTTACAAAATTAGAAGTAGGGAACTTTTTACTAGAAGAGCCTTCTTTATTGCAATATAGTTCGGGAACTACGGGAGAACCGAAACTGATTCGTAGAGCATGGACGGAAGTTGATACAGAAATTACTGCCTATAATGAAGCTTTAAACTGTGAAGTAGATGAAGTGCCAATCGTTATGGCTCCTGTTTCACATTCATACGGACTAATATGTGGTACGTTATCAGCAATTACGAGGGGGAGCAAACCTGTAATCATTACGAACAAAAATCCTAAATTCGCATTAAATATAGTTCGCAATACAGAAAAACATATCATATATGCAGTACCACTTATGTTACACATTATGGGGAGTTTTCCATTAGGAACGTTCCAGTTTCATAAAATTATGACATCAGGATCGCCTTTGCCAGAAGCACTATTTTATAAACTAAAAGAAATGACAACATATATGATGCAGCAATACGGTTGTTCTGAAGCAGGTTGTATTAGTATATGTCATGATATGAAGAGCCATTTAGATTTAGGAAACCCTCTACCTCATGCGAGTATAAGCATAGGTTCAGATGAAAATGCACCGGAAGAAATCGTCGTGAAAATGAATGATAAGGAAATTTTCACGAAAGATTTAGGTTATAAATCTGAGCGTGGCATTCATTTTATGGGGCGTATGGACGATGTAATTAATGTTTCAGGATTAAAAGTCTTTCCTATAGAGGTAGAAGAAACGATGCTTCGATTGGAAGGTGTGCAAGAGGCAATTGTATATCGAGGGAAACATCCTGTGATGGGCGAAATAGTTAAAGCGAAAGTGATCTCTCATGTTGATCCAGTGAAAATAAGAGAATGGTGTATTCAGCACTTACCTTCTTATAAAGTTCCGTATGAAATTGAAAGTGTAAATGAAATTCCTAAAAATAAAACCGGAAAAGTAAGTAGAAAGTTACTAGAGATGGGAGAGGTTACAACATGAGACGGGAAGCGTTAAAGAATGCCGTGTTAAAAATTATGATAGAAAAAATGGAAATGAAAAATGTAACGCATTTAGAAGAAACGATGCGCTTAAATCAAGATTTATATATAGATTCGGTAATGATGTTACAGCTTATTGTATACATAGAAATGGATGTAAAGCTATGCGTTCCAGAGGATGAGGTAGATCCAAAGGCATTTCTTACTGTAGGATCTTTGCTTGATTTTATGGAGGAGTTAGAGCCGTTACAGGAAGTAAATGTGAATAACTAACCTTTAGGAAAGTGGATGAGAGTATGACTTCAATTAAAGTGCACTGTTTAGTGAGTTGTTTTTGTGAAATTATAAAAAGGCGTAGCGACATTGATTTTCGTCCATTTTATTTTGGACTATGGGATGGAGATTTTGATATAACAGAAGGCGGAATTATTTCATATCACTCTGAAAACATTAACCATGATCATTATTTACTTTGGTTTGAAAAATTGTACGGTATTAAAGTAAACGAATGGTATGATCATGCAAAAGATAAAGATAGCAATGTAGAAACGTTTTTAGAATTAGTAGAAAACAAGCCGGAAAATCGTTATGTCATTGTAATGGTTGATATGTCTCTATTACCAGAGAGGGAAAATAAATTTCATCAAAAACCGTTTCCACATTATTTAATGATATCAAAAACAGAGAAAGAAGAAGAGTGGTTCATGCTAGATCCTGATTTTCGTTGGGAAGGAAATATGGAAAGAGAAAAAGTACTTCACTCTATTCAAGATAACCCATTTGGTGGAGGTTATTTCATTGATATAGAAGGAATTGGGGAGCCAACGCAAGAAACAGTAGCTAGTTATTTCACAGAAACATTCAAAAAGAACGACAATGAACTGACTATGGAACTGAAAAATTTAATTGTAAAAATGGCAAATGAGGAAGAAGGATATGCGCTTTCTGGACTTGTAGCAGCAGTAAAACAAATACCAGTACTTGCAATTCGTAAATATAGTTATGAGCATGCCTTTGCATACTTCCGTGAAACGTTGCAATATTCGGAGCAAGAATTTGATTATTGGTGTGATCGGGTAGAGGATATTGTACAAGGATTTACAAATGTACAGTATCGTGCAATTAAAATGGCAATGACGAATAATAAAGGTATGCTAGTATCGATTATTGAAAAACTGGATGAAATGAATGCAATTGAACTGCAAATTAAGAAGGAATTAGAGAGACAGTTTCTATCATGGAAAGGTATGAAAACAAATCAATCTGTCGCAACTCTTTAATAAGCTAACTGAATTTAAGATAGGGGAGTTTAATGCTATGAAATATTCGCTATGTACCATTTCATTTCGTCATCAATTAATTTCATTTACTGATATTGTTCAATTTGCATATGAAAACGGTTTTGAAGGAATTGAATTATGGGGGACGCATGCACAAAATTTGTACATGCAAGAACGTGAAACGACAGAACGAGAATTGAATTTTCTAAAGGATAAAAACTTAGAAATTACGATGATAAGTGATTACTTAGATATATCATTATCAGCAGATTTTGAAAAAACGATAGAGAAAAGTGAACAACTTGTAGTACTAGCTAATTGGTTTAATACGAATAAAATTCGCACGTTTGCTGGGCAAAAAGGGAGCAAGGACTTCTCGGAACAAGAGAGAAAAGAGTATGTAAAGCGAATACGTAAGATTTGTGATGTATTTGCTCAGCACAATATGTATGTGCTGTTAGAAACACATCCCAATACACTAACGGACACATTGCCTTCTACTATAGAACTATTAGAAGAAGTAAACCATCCGAATTTAAAAATAAATCTTGATTTTCTTCATATATGGGAGTCTGGCGCAGATCCAATAGACAGTTTCCATCGATTAAAGCCGTGGACACTACATTACCATTTTAAGAATATATCTTCAGCGGATTATTTGCATGTGTTTGAACCTAATAATGTATATGCTGCAGCAGGAAGTCGTATTGGTATGGTTCCGTTATTTGAAGGTATTGTAAATTATGATGAGATTATTCAGGAAGTGAGAGGCACGGATCTTTTTGCTTCCTTAGAATGGTTTGGACATAATTCAAAAGAGATATTAAAAGAAGAAATGAAAGTATTAATAAATAGAAAATTAGAAGTAGTAAGTTCGTAATGTGAAATGATGTGAGAGTCTCGTTTTAGAGGCTCTTTTTTTATGGTAAAAAATAACCAAAAATTTCCATGTATTTTAATTTGAATTTAACACAATTTATATATAAATAAGGAGGTGATTGGTAATGGCTAGAAATCGTAATTCTAATCAATTAGCATCACATGGAGCACAAGCAGCTTTAGATCAAATGAAGTATGAAATTGCACAAGAGTTCGGTGTACAACTTGGAGCTGATACTTCTTCACGTGCAAACGGTTCTGTAGGCGGTGAAATCACAAAACGCCTAGTAGCGATGGCAGAACAACAGCTTGGTGGCGGATATACTCGCTAAATGTAGAAGGTTATAGGAGAAAGGAAGGATTCTTCCTTTCTTTTTTTTTTCAATTAATTGGTATGAATATATTGCGAACAGAATTCAAAGAATAAAAGTAATACTATATTTTACCCAATTTCTTTTGTTGTGAATGGGAAGTATTAAAGATGTAATAGCCCTGGTGGAATGAAAATTATGTTCCAGCAGGGCTATTATATGGTAAGAAATATATGATGAAAGGTTCCGAAATCAACATGTTAAAAAAAGAAAACTGTTGTTTAATTGCGCTTGCATCAGTTCCACTTGTCATGACATTAGGGAATTCAATGCTCATTCCAATCTTGCCGACAATTGAAAAGAAATTACATATTTCATCGTTTCAAGTATCCATGATTATTACAATTTACTCTATCGTAGCCATTTTACTTATACCGATTGCTGGTTATTTATCAGATAGATGGGGACGAAAGATGGTAATGGTTCCGAGTTTGCTGATTGCGGCTATAGGAGGAGCTATAACTGGTTGGGTATCTTGGAAAGTTGATAATCCCTACACTTGGATATTAATCGGTAGAGCGATTCAAGGTATTGGTGCTGCTGGGGCAATGCCGGTTGTTATACCGTGTGTTGGTGATTTATACAAAGACGAAAAACAAGTTAGTACAGGCCTGGGAATTATTGAGACATCCAATACATTTGGAAAAGTGCTGAGCCCTATTTTAGGATCTGCTCTTGCTGCCATTGTATGGTTCTTACCATTTTGGGCGATTCCAGTTTTATGTGTCATATCAATTGTTTTGTTGCTTGTTCTAGTAAAGGCAAAGAAACAAGAAGGAGAAGTACCACCACTTAAAGAGTTTATAAAATCTATTCTGTCTACGTTTCGAGAAAAAGGAAGATGGTTAATTGCCATTTTTGCATTAGGTGCAATTATTATGCTTATTTTATTCGGAATTCTCTTTTATTTGTCGACTATACTGGAATCAAAGTATGACATTCATGGTATATGGAAAGGGTGTGTGCTTGCTATCCCGTTACTTGTACTGTCACTTAGTTCATATATGGCCGGTAAAAAAATTGGAGATAATCAAAATGTTATGAAGAAGTGTATTTATATTGGTTTTTTAATGGCAGCTGCATCAGTCATCATTCCTTTATTTATAAAAGGGATTTATTTACTACTTCTTTGTCTCGTTATTATGGGGATAGGGATTGGTATGGCACTCCCATGTTTAGATGCCCTCATTACACAAGGAATTGAAAAGGAGCAAAGGGGAACGGTTACGTCATTTTATAGTTCAATGCGATTTATCGGTGTAGCAGCTGGACCACCTTTATATTCTTTTTTCATGAAAGGGGCGGACCATGAAGTGTTTTATTTGACAAGTATTTTCGCTGCCATTGGTGCTATCATAGCAATCATTTGGATTAAACCAGCAAAGGATGCAAAGACGGTAAAACAGAAACCAGAGCCTACTTCATAATTTGTAAGAGAATTGCATGATGTTTTGAGTAACATGCAATTCTCTTTCGTTCATTAAGAATAAATAACTTGTTTTAACATATAAAGCGCGACACCCCATATGATGAGACCAGAAAATTTATTTAATAATAAAATTGTCTTTCCGGTTGAGTCTAGTCTTTTTAGAAATTTCCCCGCTAACGCTAAGCTTATAAACCAAATCCAAGAAACGATAATAGTTGCAAGTGTGAAAGCCCATTTTTCACTTCCTATGTATTGAATAGAATTTGTTCCAATTACACCGATTGTGTCTAAAATAGCATGTGGATTTAATAACGAAACGGATGCTGCGAAAAGGATTTGCTTTTTTAAGGGCATACTTTTTTCTTGTTTTACATCGTTGGAAGGGTTACTTCTCCAAATAACAAAGCCCATGTATAGGAGAAAGAAAAATCCAATTATATATAACGAGTTAGTTAGCCAAGAAAAAGTAAGGAGTACAAGGGAGACACCTTGCACTGCAATCAATATGAGTAACGTATCACATATAGAGGCAGTTAATACTACAGGGGCTGCCCTCCAAATGTTTGGTTGGCTCGCACCTTGGTTAAAGACAAAAACATTTTGTACACCTAATGGAATGATAAGTCCAAATGCAAGAATGATACCATGAATAATTGCTTCACTCATCATATTACCTCCTATTTTAATTCATTATGATAGTGTATATTGTATAGAAGAAATGAAAATTTGTATCCATCCATATGGTTGGGGAGGTTACCAACCAAAAAGAATATAAGGTGATATAATGGAAAGATTCGTTTGGAAACCGAATATGTCTCTAGCGACTCCTCTGTATAAACAAATAGAAACGTATATAAAAGAAAGGATCGTTAATGGAGAATGGACCGTTGGAACGAAATTACCTTCACAAAGAGATTTGGCACATACATTTGGTGTGAATCGAAGCACAATTGTAATGGCTTTCGGTGAACTAGTTGCAAAGGGATACATAGAAGGGAATGGCAGGAAAGGAACAATTGTTGTAAATAATAATGAGAATGCTTCAACTTACGCACCCCCGCCTAATTGGCAGTCTTATGTAGAAACAGGACTTCATTATCCGAATCTCCCAGCTATTCAGGAGATTAATCAAGCTGAATTTTATCCACATGTAATTCGATTAGGAACAGGTGAGCTCGCGCCGAGTCTCTTACCTGAGAAAAAGATGAAAGAAATTATGAATAAGCTTTTAAAGTCAAATGTGACGCTTGGGTATGAAGAGCCGAAAGGAAATTTTTATTTAAGGGAAAAGATTTCCGAATACTTAAAGGGGCATGGTATATGTGTATCTCCTGACTCTATATTAATTGTTTCAGGAGCAATTCAAGCGCTGCAACTTATCTCTATGGGGCTTCTTCCAAAAGGGGCATCCATCTTATTAGAAAAACCATCCTATTTATATTCGCTTAATGTTTTTCAATCCGCAGGAATGCGTTTCATTGGAATACCAATGGATGAGAACGGTTTAAATACATCATATATTACAAAATATAAGAAGCAATTTAATGCATCTATTTTATATACAATCCCGTCTTTTCATAATCCAACGAACTTTAGTATGAATGCGAAGAGACGAATAGAAGTGATGGAAATATGTAATGAAATTGGATTACCTATTATAGAGGACGCAGTGTATCAAGACTTATGGTTTGATGCACCTTGTTCGAAACCTTTAAAAGCCTATGATAAAAATGGAATCGTACTACATATTGGAAGCATGTCCAAAGTAATTAGTCCAGGGTTAAGAATTGGATGGATTGTTGGACCTGAGCCAGTAATTCAAAGATTGTCAGACATAAAAATGCAAACAGATTATGGTTCAAGCACTATATCCCAGCAAATTGCAGCAGAGTGGTTTACAAATGGTCTATATGATGAGCATTTGCGCTTTGTAAGAAGTGAATTGAAAAAACGAAGAGATTTTATGTTACTAATGTTAGATAAATATCTTCGTGAAATAGCAACTTGGCATGAACCAACAGGGGGATTTTATATATGGGTACATATAAAAGTAACCATTTCATATCGCAGTTTATTTGATAAAGCTCTGCAAGAAAAGGTTTTATTAAACCCAGGTACTTTATATGATAGAAGTGCAAATCAATTTTTGCGCCTATCGTATTCATACGCAACGTTAGAAGAAATTGAAATAGGTATAAAAAAACTTGCACAACTAATGAAAAAGTAAGAGGAGAAAGTAATGAAACAATATGTAATTTGCCAAATGATCAATGGAGAAAAATATTTAGCTGCTTATGCGGAGACGAAGCAAGAAGCGATTGAAAAAGCAGAACTGTTAGGATTAAGAACGGGAAATCGTTACATAGTTATTACTGCAGAGGAAGCCGAAGGGTTAACGTATCCTTAAACAATGTACGAGATTATATAATAATAAATAAGTCTAGTAATATAAGAAATTACTAGACTTATTTATTATTAAGTTGTTAAACGTTCTCGTATTTATACGCAAAGTAATAATATTATGAGTCAAGTTGACGAAAAAATCGATTTGTCTTTCGGTCTTGCTTTCCTTTTCTATATTCATCGATATATTGCCTAAAGTTCCAAGCTTGTAAAAATTTATTAGCAGAGTTATAACCAGAATTGTAAAGCCATTCTTTTTCTTCCTTTGTCAGTTCAAAATTAGTACTTGTAATCGTTCCTGTTGGAATTGTAATCGTTCTTGCTTTTGATTCCTTATCTAAATGACGTAAATCATGAGCTTGCATCATTGTTTTAAATAGTCCTTTGAACATGGAAATAGGCTCGTTATAGTGAGCAGGATCAGCTTGAATCTCATCTTTTACAAAATGAAATCCGAAAGTCGGCCAGCGAGGAGTGGTAGGTGAATCGAAGATCCAAATTGGATAATTACTTAGAATTCCTCCATCAACCATATAACAAGGCTGCTTCCATTTTGGAGTTCTCCATTTTACGGGTTCAAAGAAGAAGGGGATTGTACTACTCATTCTTACCGCTTTAGCGATAGAGAAGCGATAATTTAAAAATCCGTAGTTTGGTAAGTCGTCAGGAAAGACAACCATTTTACCATTACTAATATCAGAAGCGATGATTTTGAGTTTGTTTAGATCCGGTAAATCAGTAAATAAATGAACACCTTTTTTTCGAAGTAATTTTTCAATCCATTCTTCTATAAATACATTAGAGTATATACCTAGAGTAGTCCATGCACTTAGTCCTTTTCCGATAAAGGGGATTTTGTCAATAAAGGTTTTCTTCGTAAATTTGTTATAATCGATATCAGTTATAATCGTTTTTAGCTCTGAACAAGAATATCCTGCCGCTACAAGTGCCGCGATAATTGCACCAGCTGATGTTCCAGCTACACGTTCCCATTCATAACCTTTTTCGGCTAATGCGCAAATTGCTCCAACATGTGCAATACCGCGTACACCGCCTCCTTCAAAAACACCATCGATCTTCATTAAACATACTTCCTTTCAAATGAAAGATTTGGAAATGGCAAAAAAGCACGTATTGTACGTGCTTTTTTACAATGGTTTTTAAGTTTACTAGCAGCCTACAAAGCCGCCCCAACAGCTAGCTCCGATGATGATTAGAAGGATGAATAAAACGATTAATAAAGCGAAACCTCCGTAACCACAACCACCACAGCTACCGCCGTAACCGTAACCGCCGCAACTATATCCGTAACCCATGTGGAATTCCTCCTTATATTAAAAATAAAAATGAACGAGGGGAAAATGTACTGGAAGAACTAAAGAACTATCGTGTTTGTAGGAACAATGTATAGTATGCTTTTTTAAACTTGTTCGCGTACGAAGGATAAGCCCGTTTTTGGGAGGCTTGTTGATTTTGTAAAGAATGAAGTATAATCTTTGTACTATGATATAAATAAGTATGTAAATGTAAGGAGAATTTATGAATAAAAAAATTGAAGTATTAATTGATAAATATGAACTAACACACTTGAAAGAAGAACTTATTAATACTGTATTTCCTTGTATAAAAGTTGTGCCAAAGCAGCAGGGAACTGTTGCGATAGGTAGTTCGAAAATGGGAGGAGTTCCTGATCTACCAGCTTTATTTGAATATCCAAAGCATAAAGGAAATCCACTACAATTTATCGCGCAATTTAACTTAAGTGATTTACAAAACGTTGGTATGAATCACAATCTTCCTAAGACGGGGATGCTGTATTTCTTTTGCATTGAAAATTATTTTGAAGAAAATGTGAATCTAACAGAAGCTGGGCGTGTACTTTATTATGATGTTCCTGTAGAGCAATTACGAAGAGAAAATGAAATACAAGCGAAATATAACCAGTGTGCAATTACTTTTGAACTGACATACAAATTACCAGAACTTTTTATTGAAGATGAGGCTGATTCAGATCGTTTCTTGCAATTACTTGAAGAGCTAATTCCAGATAACTACGATAACCATCAAATGTTTGGTGAGCCATTCTCTGTACAAGAAGAAGTGTTATATGAGACAGGAGAATATATGGGAGTAGACCCGCAGCAAATGACTCTTTTATTCCAAATTGATTCAGATCATAAAAATTGTAATATGGTTTGGGGAGAACTAGGGATGCTATATTTCTGTATTAGTAATGAAGATTTGAAAAATCAACGTTTTGAAAATACATGCTGTGTATTACAAACATGCTAATGAAAAAAGGTTGTTCTTTTAAAAAGAACAACCTTTTTATGTGAATTAGTTAATATGCATAATCTCATATGACCTATACGAAAAAGTATTGTATACTCTGAAACTATACGATACTTTTTCGTATAGTTATAGAATATAAGGAGTGACAAGATGGGAAAGACAAGTAAGTATGTGACAGCTGCCGCACTTTGTTCAACTATAGTAATGGGAGGCTTGCAAGCGTCATCTGTATCTTATGCAGCTACAAATCCGACTACAGTGACAGCACAATCAGATGTAAAGTTATTAGATGATTTCAGAAAAGAATTAAAAAAACAGATTGATAATCGAGAAGAAAATATTACAATCACATATAAAACAAAAGATAGAAATGCTAGAAATATTATGGATCAATTGTATGGTGAGTTTAATAAAATTGTAGATGCTGATGAGTATGTAAAATATAATGTAGCGTCTACTAGATATTCTATTAAAGGAATGCCAGGGGACTATACGTTTACACTGCAAGTAAAATACCGTGAATCAAAAGAACAAACTCAATATGTAAAAGCTCAGGCGAAATCAATTGTTGGATCAATTGTAAAACCAGGGATGGATGAGCATGAGAAAGTAAAAGCTATTCACGATTACGTTGTTAAGCATGTGTCTTATGATACGTCTTATCAAGCGTATACAGCATATGAAGCATTAGCGAATCGTTCTGCCGTTTGCCAAGGATATACATTATTAACGTATGAGTTGTTAAAAGAGGCAGGTATTCAAAACCATATTGTAACAGGCACAGGAAACGGACAAGCTCACGCGTGGAATTTAGTGAACATTGAAAACAAATGGTATCACCTAGATACTACATTTGATGATCCAGTACCAGATAAAGCAGGGCGTGTAACTTACTCATATTTTAACATGTCTGACGAACAGTTAAGTAAAGATCACGACTGGGATCGTAGTAAATATCCAGCAGCAACTACAAGTTATTTTGGTGAATTAACAAACAAAATAAAAGCTGGTAGCTCAAAAACTGTCGTATATGAGCAGATGTTAAAAGAAACAAATTTACAATACTTATCTGCAGAATACGGAGCAGAAAATTATAATGAATTTAAGCAAAAGTTGCAGCAACAGTTTGCAGCCAAACCAGAAAAAGTAGAAGTGCGATATAAGCAGTCCATGGATGGGACGATGCAAGATATAAAGAAAGTATTAAATGAAATAAATTGGCCAAAAGGTGCAAAGCGTGTGTCTTATCAAGTAGCGCCTTATAGTGCATTGGCGGGTTATTCATTAGCGACAATTACATTTACGTATTAAGCAATGGGAAAAAGCACCTGTAAAAGGTGCTTTTTTTATTTATTGATTGATTACTTTTGAATATTAAGAATTATGTGATAAAATAAAGTGATAAGGATGTGAATGTGGAATGAACTTGTTCGAAAGCGATATTTTTACATTGATATATACTTGTTTAGTAATCGGACTTATCGTTTTGTTTTTCATATCATTTACTTTGTTTATTAGAAGAGTATTACAAAGCAGTGCTGCAAAGAAACACCACGTGATTAATATGAACCAGAAGCTAGATCGAATCATTGAATTGCTTGAAAAAGATAAGAAATAGCGATAGAAGAGGTATGAAAAGGGGAATGAGAATGGCGAATTATATAAAAGAATTACGTGAAAAAGTAGGACATGATTATGTTTTCTTAAACTTTGCCGGTGGTTGTGTATTTAATAAAGAAGGAGAAGTATTACTGCAAAAAAGAGGAGACTTTAACGCTTGGGGCTTTCCAGGTGGTGCAATGGAGATAGGAGAATCAGCTGCGGAAACTGCAATCCGGGAAATAAAAGAAGAAACCGGGTATGATGTAGAAATAAATGAGCTTATTGGAGTGTATACAAAATATTTTCAATCATATCCAAATGGAGACAAGGCCCAGTCAATTGTGATGTTCTTTTCATTCTCAATAGTTGGAGGTGACAAAAAAGTAGATGGTGATGAAACGTTGGATTTGAAGTTTTTCCCGTTAGACGACATGCCACCGTTATTTTGTAAACAACATGAAGATTGCCTGCAAGATTTATTGGAGAAAAGAGTAGGGGTATATCGTTAACATATAAAAAAGAAGCTAAATGAAGATTAGCTTCTTTTTTATGTTTAATTTATTTCCACCAATCATCAAACATTGACGCTGGTACTTGTCTTTTATGCTCACTCACTGTGTAACGTTTTTCAATTTTCTCTGCAACGTCAGCTGGAACTGCTTTACCTTCTAAATAATCATCTAATTGATCATAAGTAATACCTAACTCTGTTTCATCAGCTTGACCTGGTTTTTCATCTAATAAATCAGCTGTTGGCATTTTTAAGTACAGTCGCTCGTCTGCGCCTAACTCTTGTAATAATGCACGTCCTTGGCGCTTCGTTAATCCCGTTAATGGTAATAAATCTGCACCACCATCTCCGAATTTTGTAAAGAACCCTGTTACAGCTTCTGCAGCGTGATCTGTTCCGATAACAAGTAGCCCTTTTTGTCCACCAATTGCATATTGAGTAACCATACGGATACGTGCTTTCACGTTACCTTTATTGAAATCTGTTAGTGATTCACCCAATAAGTTTTCATATTGATTTGAAAAAGCATCAACAGTTGAAGCAATATCAAATGCAACAGATTGATCTGCTTGAATGAATTGTAATGCTAATTGTGCATCATCTTCATCTTTTTGTACTTTATAAGGAAGACGCACGGCGATAAACGTTGCATTACCACCTTCGTTACGAATTTCTTCAACTGCAAGTTGTGCTAAGCGTCCTGCTAATGTAGAGTCTTGTCCGCCGCTAATACCAAGTACAAATCCTTTTGCACCTGTTTTTTTTACATAATCCTTTAAGAAATCAACTCGTTTACGAATTTCAACTTTTGGATCAATTACAGGCTGAACATGTAATGCTTTCATAATCTGTTCTTGTAATGTCATTA
The DNA here is from genome assembly GCF_022663075.1 of Bacillus cereus group sp. BfR-BA-01441. Taxonomy (NCBI): domain Bacteria; kingdom Bacillati; phylum Bacillota; class Bacilli; order Caryophanales; family Bacillaceae; genus Bacillus; species Bacillus cereus group sp. BfR-BA-01441. The sequence goes on along the minus strand of NZ_JAKUEU010000007.1, from coordinate 77,149 downwards.
TGTTTTCCTCCTATTCATATTAAAGCGGTAAATAAGTTTATATGTATAATGGTACATACTTCTATCCTTTATTATTTCGCAAAACTAACGAATATACAATAGGATGTGTGTATGAATATGAATGTAGTCATTATAAATAAAGTACTACGTATAAGCAATTTTTTTAAACCTTTCAAAAATGTAAGGTTTTTGTCATTTGAATCGATGGAAGGTATTTCCGCACTTTACTAATATAAAAACATAGATAGTAGAAGGGCGGAGAAGTAATATGAACATTAGAGAACTAGCATATCGGAATGTAACCCGAAATAGACGGACATACTCAGCCTATTTTTTGAGTAGTGCATTTGCAATTATGGCCTTTTTTGTGTATTCATTTTTTGCGTTTCATCCGGCATTAAGTGCAGGAGAATTAGGTCAGTACGTATTCGTAAGTATGTCTTTTGCACAGTCTATTATTTACTTATTTACATTCTTCTTTATTTTATATTCGATGGGAATGTTTTTAAAAACGAGAAAGCGTGAACTAGGAATTTTAATGATGCTAGGTATGACGAAATATCAATTAAAGCGTCTGATCTTTTTTGAAAATATTATGATTGGAATAGGGGCAATTATTTTTGGTATTCTTTCAGGTATGTTATTTTCAGGGGTATTACTATTTGTCGCTCCGATGATATTGAAACTAGATATCTCCTTATCCTATTACATACCGATGAAAGCAATTGTTGTAACGGGTATTATGTTTTTTATTTTATTTATGATCATATCATTGTTTAGTGCAGGAATGATTCGTAAAAATAAGATTATGAAGTTGTTTAGAGGATCAGCAGAGGCGAAACCGGAACCGAAAGCATCAATCATTTCTTCAATATTAGCAGTAGTATTGCTTAGTGCTGGCTATGTAGGAGCTCTTCTATCACATGGAGCAATGGTATTTATTATGATGATTCCTGTTACAACGGTAGTTATTATCGGGACGTATTTGTTGTACAAGCAGCTGAGTGTCTTTATTATTCGATTATGTAAAAAAAGTAAACGTTTCTATTGGACACAGACTAATATTATTACGTTATCAGATTTAGCGTATCGTATGAGAGATAACGCAAGAATGTTCTTTATTGTAACCATTATTTCTACTGTAGCATTTTCCGCAATAGGGACATTAGTAGGCTTCGCATCCATGACGAAAGGTATAATGGAGAGACCAATTGCGTTTCATTACCATTCTAAGCAAGGGAATAGTAACGAATCACAACATATACAAATGATTGACAAAGGATTAAAGAAACATAATATAGCAGCTTCAAAAACTAATATTTCGACAAAGAAAACGGAGGAACAGTCGTTAAGAAGCGCCACTTTTATAAAAGAATCAGACTATAAGGAATATGCAAAGTTAACGGGAGAACCATTTAATACTGTAGCAAATAAAGAGGTTGTATTTTTGTCAGCTGATATACCAGGGCCAGCGATGAAAGAAAGAAAAGAAATTACTTTACCTAATATGAATGAAAGTTTAAAGGTGAAAAAAGTTACTTCATCTTCATTGGGGAAAATATTAAGAGGAAATGTTTATGTAATCTCTAATGATCAATATGATTCATTACAAGATGGATTTATAGAGACAAAAGATTATATGTATAAAACTGAAAGAACGAAAGATGAGATTGAAATTGGTAAAGAGCTTACGCATCAAATTAAACCGTATCAAGAATATTCAACGTTTAGTGCGGAAGAGTACGAGCAAAACCAAAGTTTACAAATTGCAGGACCGATTTTATTTGTAGGTTTCTTTATTGGTATAGTATTTTTCGTTTGCGCAGGAAGTTTCCTTTACTTCCGTTTATTCTCCGATTTGGAGGATGATGTTCGCTTGTTCGAAATGATTCGAAAAGTTGGATTGACAAGCAGGGAATTATCGAAGGTAGTTACAATTCGATTGGCGCTTTTATTCTTCGTTCCAATTGGTGTTGCAACATTACATGGGGCAGTAGCCTTAACGGCGTTAGGGCAAATGTTTGAGTACTCATTGTTTAAAGAAAATACAGTTGTATTAAGTATTTTCATAGGTATTCAAGTTGTATACTTCTTACTTATAAGATCCCGTTATGTAAAACAATTGAAAGAGAGATTACGTATGCATTAAATGTGTTTTTTTAACTCGAGTACAAAATTTTCTAAAAAGAGGCAAGTATTGCCAAAAAGTGATAAAATGGAAAAAGCGAGGTGAAAAAAATTAATAGAGAGAAAGGGGGGAGAAATATGAAAGCAACAGGAGTTATTCGAAAAGTAGACGAATTAGGACGAATTGTTATCCCTAAAGAATTACGCGATGTATTGGGAATACAAATCAAATCACCGCTTGAAATTTTTGTAGAAGCAGATAAAATCATTTTACAAAAATATCAACCTTACAATGCTTGCCAAATCACAGGTGATGTTTCAGAACAGAACATATCATTAGCAAATGGAAATATTACTGTTGGGATAGAGGGAGCGGAATATTTAGTAAAAGAAATAGAAAAGTTTTTAAACAAGAGTGAGGTTTAGTCTTAATTTATATTATTTTTCAAATTACATATCATTCTTTTAAAAGACTGTAAGAGGACCATTAATTGGTCCTTTTATTTTGGTTATTAGTTGAATGACCCAGGCTGTTATTTCCTATAAATCATAGGGGAAATACAAAAGTAGTATAGAGTTAGTAAATGATGTTGAGAAATATTTGAAAAGAAGGAAAACAAAAAGAATAAAACGAATGTTACATTTACACGTATTCAAAAGTGGTCTGAAATGAAAATAATACATTTTCAGGAGGGATTACGATGAGTAGTACAGTGAATAAACAAAAAGGTATACAATTGATTCCATTTACCGTAAATAAGGTTGTAGAACAAGTAAATGAAATTCCACCAGGTGTACAACTGATTCACGCTCCGCAAGTATGGGGAAAGAGTGTGAAGGGGCAAGATGTAGTCGTTGCCGTATTAGATACAGGGTGTGATACTAATCATATAGATTTAAAAGATCGTATTATCGGCGGAAGAAATTTCACAAAAGATTATGAAGCTGATCCAAATGTGTATCTTGATAATAACGGACATGGTACTCATGTCGCGGGGACGATTGCAGCAACTGAAAATGGTGTCGGTGTATTAGGAGTTGCACCGCTTGCTAAAATGTTAGTATTAAAAGTTTTAGCGGGAGATGGTTCTGGAAGTTACGAGCAAATTATTGAGGCAATTCATTATGCTGTAAATTGGAGAGGGCCGAATCAAGAGAAAGTGAGAATTATTTCAATGTCACTTGGTGGTCCGCAAGATGTTCCAGAATTACATGAAGCAATTCAAAAGGCGGTAAAGCAGGATGTTCTCGTCGTATGTGCTGCTGGGAATAATGGAGATTGTAATGATAATACAGAGGAACTAGATTACCCAGGTGCTTACTCGGAAGTAATTGAAGTCGGCGCTGTCAATTTAGAACGGAAAATCACATGTTTTAGTAATTCAAATCAAGAAATTGATCTAGTAGCGCCAGGTGATGAAATATTATCTACGTATCCAGATGGGAAATATGCAGTGTTAAGTGGAACTTCCATGGCGACGCCGCATGTTGCTGGAGCGCTTGCCTTGCTCATTAAACAGTGTGAGAAAGAATACGGTCGAAAGTTATCAGAGCCGGAAATATATGCACAACTTATTAAAAGAACTGTACCTTTAGGGTATGAACGTACATCCGAAGGTAATGGATTATTAGATTTATTAAAAGAATAGCCATATTAAAAAAACATCTCATATGAATATGAGATGTTTTTTTAATATGGCTCTGTCGCATGTAATACAACTTGTAATAAACCTGGGAATCTAGCATTTAAATCTTCTTCACGAATTGAAATGAAACGTTGTGTTCCTTCAAGGCGCGTGTACATAACACCTGACTCACGTAAAACTTTGAAATGGTGAGATAAAGTTGATTTTGCAACAGGGATGTTTAAAGCACCACAAGATTGTTCATTTTTCTCTAGTAACATATTTACAATTTGTAAACGAATTTGATCGCTAAGTGCATATAAGACAGAAGAAAATTGAATTTCTTCTCGATTTGGATGATAGAGTGTACGCATATTTCACCTACTTGTATAAGTTAAGATATTTGCACTATAACATATAAAGTGGTATATTTCTATTGTTCGAATATGTTCGAACAATAGAAATATAGGGGGAGAAAAAATGAAGTATACAAAATTGCAAAAGGCAGGATTAAATATTTCAAAGTTGGGTTTAGGTACAAATGCAGTAGGGGGACATAATTTATATGCTGATGTGAATGAAGAAGAAGGAAAGCGATTAGTAGAAGAAGCTATTCAGCAAGGGATTACATTTTTTGATACAGCAGATTCATATGGTTTCGGTAGATCAGAGGAATTAGTAGGAGAAGTATTAAAGGGAAAACGTCATGAGTTTATACTTGCTACAAAAGGTGGAATTCAACCGTTGTTAAATGGAGAAACTTATATTAACAATGAACCAAGTTATTTAAGGAATGCTGTGGAAAATAGCTTAAGAAGATTACAGACTGAATATATTGATTTATATTATTTACACTTTACAAATCCTGAAACAAGTTACATAGATTCAATCGGAGAGCTTACTCATTTAAAAGAAGAAGGGAAAATTCGTTCAATTGGAATATCGAACGTAAACATAGAACAATTAAAAGAGGCGAATCAACATGGTCATATAGATGTTGTACAATCTCCATACAATATGTTAGAACGTACAGCTGAGGAAGAACTGTTGCCGTATTGTATAGAAGCGGGTATTTCATTTATTCCATATGGGCCTCTTGCTTTTGGAATATTAGGTGGAAAATATACAGAAGATTTTAAATTAAATGAAGTCGATTGGCGTCAAAATGTAAATCTATTTGAAGAAAATACATATAAGAGTAATTTTAAGAAAGTGAATAAGTTAAAAGGGCTAGCTAAAGAAAATGATATTGAAGTGTCTCATTTAGCGTTAGCATGGTTATTAAATAAAGAAGGAATTGATACTGTTATACCTGGTGGAAAGCGGGCAGAGCAGGTAAGAGAAAGTGTGAAAGCGGTAGACGTTGCATTGAATGAAAGAGTCATGAAAGAAATCCAATCTATTTTAGAAGATTAGTTAAACAGAGGGAGAGTACCCTCTGTTTATATAAGGAGAAGGTCTAAATGAACAGAGTACTAGCTGTATTTTTTATGATAATGTTTATGATCGGTACAGATACTTTCTTAATTTCACCACTGTTGCCGACATTGCAACAGGTGTATCATGTTTCAACTGAGTTGTCAGGATGGATGGTGAGTTCGTATGCTTTAGGGTATGCTGGATTTGCGCTTATTGCTGGTCCTATATCAGATGGATTAAACAGAAAAAAAGTGATGGTACTAGGTATGAGTTTTTTTGCAATAAGTACGTTTTTGTGTGGAATTGCACCGAGTTTTTTATGGATGCTAACATTTAGATTATTAGCAGGTGTAAGTGCAGCTTTTGTATCTCCACAAGTGTGGGCATCTATTCCGCTCCTTATAGAGAAGAAGCAAATTGTGAAAGCAATTGGGGTTGCAACAGCAGGGTTATCAATCTCTCAAATTTTAGGGCTGCCACTGGGAGCTTATTTAGCAACGATACATTATACAATCCCATTCTATTTCATTGGTATATTATCAGCACTACTTGTCATTCTTATTTATGTTGTATTACCAGAAATACAGTCGGTTCATATAGGTGGAAATAAAAAAGCGATTTTACAGCGTTATAAACAATTACTTACAGATTCAAAGGTTTCACTTTCTTATTTTGCATACTTTGTTTTTCAAACCGGAAATTTTGCTGCATTTTCATTTTTTGGTGTATGGCTTTCCATTCAATTTGGCTTACAAGTTCATGAAGTAGGTACAGCTATGCTCGTATTAGGGTTAGGAAATTTAACTGGTAATATTTTTGGTCCTAGAATCGTAAATAAAATTGGTTATAACCTTTCTTTCTATGGTGGAATTATATTTACAGCAGTGCTATATGTATTACTTCCACATGTAAAGAACATTGTATTGGTGGAGTTATCGTTCTTTGCTTTGTTTTTTTGGACAGGAATTTTGTTTGTATTAATGATGAGGCACTTACAAAACATATCTAGTGCAGCAAGAGGAACAGGAGCCGCGCTTGCAAATACTTCTATGTATATTGGTCAAATGATTGGTGCGGCAATAGCAGGAATGTTATTTGCAGTATCTCACAATTTTATACTTATAGGTAGTTTTACTGCTTTACTATATATAGGAGCTTTATTTTTGTTTAGAAAAAGTGAAAAACTTACTGAAAGTAGTGAAACAGGAATTGCATCATAAAGCTTGTATAAATATTTCGCAAATCAGAATTAATAAGAGTGTGAATACATGAATGTGCTTTTAATTAAAGTAGTTACTAAAAGTATAGAAATAGTAGAAGAAATGTATTGTAACAAAGTTATGAGGAATCAAAAAATAAAAATCCCTATAAAGATAGGGATTTATATATCGGCATATAGTTCCTTGGAAAAGGATATACTTAGTTTAGCATATCGGACTACTTATATTTGTGAAATAGATGTGAAAGTAATGTGAAAAATGCCGAAGGAAAAAACTATTTAAATAGAGGGCAATTTAGATGGGGATATGGATTTTACATAAATGTTGTATTATATTTCTACTTATCTGTTAATAATTACATATTTTAATTTTATTGGGGATAAAAGGGAGAGGTTTAAATGCAATGGTATTTGAAAGCTCTAAAGAATTATGGGAATTTTAGTGGTAGAGCTACGCGAAAAGAGTACTGGATTTTTAGTTTATCCAATATCGTAATTTTTTGGCTACTGTTATTTTTATCATCATTTTCAGAGGTGTTAGTTGCTATTATTGCGTTGCTATTTATGTTAGTAATGATTATACCAAGTTTTTCGGTTGGTGCACGACGATTACATGATATTGGGAAAACGGGATGGTGGCAACTATTAAATTTTGTACCGTTTGGTAGCGTTGTTTTACTTGTATTTTTTATCATTGAAAGTGAAGAAAATGACAATCAATACGGACCAAATCCGCATTCAGATTTAAAAGAAGCGATTTAATAAACTTATTTAGTTTGTAGCATTACTAGTTCAATTATTTTATCTATTATTAAAATGGTTTGCGTGGGCTAATATTATTAGGTTGATCTTTAGGTCTAGATGACTTTTGAAACTGTAAAAATGGAAAGATAAAGGCGGAGAGAATATAGCATGGAAAGAAAAAAATTCTAAATAAAAAGCACTGTTTTAGCTAATGTAGCTAAAACAGTGCTTTTCTCTTTGATTGAACAGTTGCAGCATTTTCATCATGTATACCTGCATCTTTAATAATTCGTTGTTTTGCTTTATTTAATAGATGGTTTACTGCTTCACCAAAATAGTTAGCTTCGCTTTTTGTGCGGGCTTCTCGTAAACATTTATAGTTTTCTAGCAGTTCCTCTTTTTCGGAGTTTGTTAAGAAATCTTCTATTTTCTTTTTTGTCATACGAAACACCCTTTCTCCTGACAAACGACGCAATAGAAAATATTTATTTCTCATTATAACAATAATTTTAAAAGAAAGTATACACTAACGTCGCAATAATTTGTCAATTTCTTGAATCTTCTCATCAGCTTTCCCAATTTGCGTATTTTTAGCCTGTTCGCCACCAAGAGCTTGATGTAGTAAGAAAGTTTGGCCAGAAATAGCAGTTACAATGGATACTTTTATAATTTCTTTTATCGCGGTGACATCGAATAAAACGAGCCCAAGAAGTGCGGCTAGGCTACCAGTAAAAATATCAGTTAAAAATCCAAAATGAAAAAATGTTTTCAAACGGCGTGGAAGCAATAACTTACCTTGGTTATTGATTAGATGGGAAACGAAGCCGGTAATGCCACCAACGAGAACAGCGGTTAGCCATTGATACATTTCCATCGAATCCACTCCTTTTAGTGAATAAGATTCGATTATTTTATATTGATTCCTTTTAATATTTCATATAAGCATATTGAGAAAGTTTGTTTGGGTATATTTTGTATTCAATTTAATTATAACAGAAAATTTCGAAAGGTTTCAGTCTATTATATGAATCATTTTTACAATAATATGAATGCAGAAAGGGGTGCGTGATATGAAGATAGATTATCGAATAAGAAGTGTAGATGGTTATACAAAAAATATAGGGGAATTAGTAAGCATGCTGGAGCATACGAGGGCTGTAACATTAGGCGAAGTAAAAAATTTATCAGTTGAGCAATTAGATTTAATTATGCAGAGCAGCGGAAATTCAATTGGCGCCTTATTAAAGCATATAGCAGCTATTGAAAAAGTTCATCAGCTTATTTCATTTCAAAATCGTGACTTTACAAAAGAAGAATTAGAAATATGGGAAGATGCACTGTATTTAGGGGAAGCAGGTAGAGCGATCCGTGGTCATGAAATACAGTATTATGTACAACTTCTACAAAGTGTTCGAGAAGAATCTCTGAAGTATTTAAGTGAACAAAGTGATGAGTGGCTCATGTCAGAAAGAAAGTGGCCTAACGGTGTAATATATAACCAGCACTATCTTTGGTATCATGTGCTAGAAGATGAAATTAGTCACCGAGGACAAATTAGAATGCTCAAAAGAAAGTTGTTTGAAAATTACGTTAAATAATGTGGCTTTTTATAGGAGAATTCCATATAATGAGAGTAATTAAAAGAAGAACGGGGTGATGTATTATGGCGAAAATAACTTATATGAATAATAAACCAAATACAAAGGTGGATGGAAAGGGCGAGACTATATAAGTGAGCGCACGATCCTTCCGCTTAGCTTACACTAGGGAGGATATCAATTTGAATCAAAATATTTTAGAATCGTTCGGCTGGGATTCTTTTTTTGAGGAACAAGCTGTTGAGAACTTTGAAGTAGGACGAATTTTACTCGAGCATAAGCATATATATCGAATTATTTGTAATGATGGTGAGTATATGGCAGAACTGTCTGGGAAGTTTCGGCATGAAGCAGTTACGAAAGGCGATTATCCAGCAGTTGGTGATTGGGTGTATATAAAGAAAATAGAAGATGAAAAGAAAGCGATTATTCATCGTATTTTCCAGCGAAGAAGCTCTTTCTCAAGACAAGAGGCTGGAACAAGAACAGAAGAACAGATTATAGCAGCAAATGTAGATTATTTATTTTTAGTGAATGCACTTAATCATGATTTTAATGTTAGAAGGATGGAACGTTATTTATTATTAGCGTATGAAAGTGGCGCTATGCCAGTTATTGTTTTAACAAAGAGTAGTATATGTAATGATATAGAACAAAAAATTGTAGAAACGGAAGCTATAGCAATTGGTGTTCCTATTTTTGTTGTTGATAGTTTAGAGCATACAGGTATTGATTCGTTGAAACAATTCGTTTCTTCAGGGAGAACAATTGCTTTAGTTGGGTCATCAGGGGTAGGAAAGTCAACTTTGTTAAATGCGCTAATAGGAATTGAGGTAGCAAAAACGGGAGATATACGTGAGGAGGATAGTAGGGGAAGGCATACGACAACGCATCGAGAGTTATTCCAATTGCCAAGTGGCGCTCTCGTAATTGATACTCCCGGTATGAGGGAATTGCAACTTTGGGAAGGAAGCGAAGCGATTCAAACAACATTCTCTGATATTGAAGAACTTGCGACAACATGCCGTTTCCGTGATTGTAAGCATGAGAATGAACCAGGGTGCGCGGTGTATAGTGCAATTGAAAACGGACTTATTACGATAGATCGTTTGAAAAGTTATAAAAAATTACAAAGAGAACTGGCGTATTTTATAAGAAAACAAGATGCAATCCTTGCCAGAGCAGAGCGTGATAAGTGGAAAAAGCTTTCTAAACAACATAAAAAAATGTAAAAACCAAAGGGGCACCCTTTGGTTTTTTCTATTTGTAAATTTTATAATAATATTATTTATATATATAGACAAAGGGAAGTTAATTGTTTAAACTTTACAAAGTATTCATCATAATAGGTTATGAAAATAATAATTAGGGATTGGGAAATATTCATAATTAACTCAATTTAACTTTTAAATTTGAAAATTAGGAGGTTCATAATGGGTAAACTATTAAATTTGTTTCGTGATATGAAAGTAGCAAAAAAGCTATTAATTTCATTCTTTGTAATTTTAATTGCGGCTGTGTCTATTATCGGAGGCATGTCTTATCAAACAGCCAAAAAGAATTTTGAATCGCAAATTAAGAGTAGTGCCAACGACAATATAAAAATACTGGATAATTTAATCAATCAAATGATTGATGCAAAATTTAATGATGTGAATAATTTTGCACGGGTGATTCAGGGGAATATGTATCAAGGAGATAATCAGGATGAATTAAGAAAAATGTTATCTCAATATATAAATTTAAATAAAGATATTGAACAAGTATATGTTGCCGGAAATGATAAAAAATTTGTACAAGAACCAAATATACAAATGGCAGCAGACTATGATCCAACAGAGCGTTCTTGGTATAAAGATGCGGTTGCAAAACAAGGTGGTATTGTTGTTACTGAGCCATATAAGGCAAAAGGAAATGGACATATTGTCGTAACAATCGCAAAACAAACAGAAGATAAAAATGGAGTTGTTGCGCTAGATTTAAGTTTAGATAATTTATTAAAAACATCAAAGTTAATTAATATTGGTAAAAAAGGATATGCCTTCATTTTAGATGGAAAGCAAAAAATAATTGCTCATCCACAAGAAAAATCAGGGGAAAAAGCGGCTGATTCTTGGGCAAAGAAAATTTATGAAGATAATCACGGTGCTTTTTCATATTCTTATGGCGGTAGTGAAAAGAATATGGTATTTGCTACAAATGTAAAAACAGGTTGGAAAATTGGTGGGACGATGTACTCAAGTGAAGTAATTGAAGCTGCTCAACCTGTATTTTATAATATGTTAATTGTTATGCTTATCTCATTAGTAGTAGGCGGGGCACTTATTTATTTTGTAACACTTTCAATTACGAAGCCTTTAAAGAGATTAGTTGTTACCTCTAAAGAAATAAGCGAAGGGGATTTAACGCAAACAATTGAAATTCATTCTAATGATGAAATCGGCCAACTTGCTAAAGGTTTTAATGAGATGACGAATTCGTTACGGACGTTAATTGGAAGAATTAACGATTCAGCTGGGCATGTTGCAGCGGCATCAGAAGAGTTAACTGCAAGTGTAAGGCAAGCAAGTGAAGCGACTGAGCAAATCACAATCGCAATGGATGAAATATCAAGTGGGGCAACGACGCAAACAACAAGCGTAGAAAATGGCGCTATGTTACTGTTTGATGTAACGGAAGGAATTCAACATGTAGCAAATAGTTCATCATCTATTAATACGGCTTCTGCACATACTCGTGAAAAAGCAGAAGATGGTGGGAAACTAGTAGGAAGAACAGTAAACCAGATGCAGTCTATTGCAGAATCGGTTTCACAATCAGATGCAGTTATACAATTACTAAATAATAAATCAAAACAAATTGGTGATATTTTAGAAGTAATTCAAAATATTGCAGATCAAACAAACCTTCTAGCTCTAAATGCGGCGATTGAAGCCGCAAGAGCCGGTGAGCATGGAAGAGGTTTCGCAATTGTTGCAGATGAAGTGCGTAAATTGGCAGAGCAGTCTAGCGTATCTTCTAGTGAAATTAGTAAATTAATATGTGAAATACAAGATGATATGGGTAAGACAGTCAAATCTATGAATCATGTAAATGAGGAAGTTCAATCTGGACTTGTTATCGCAAATGAAACGAAGCAAAACTTTGCTGAAATCTTACAATCTACAAATGAAATAGCTAATCAAATTAAGACGATGGTTGAAACGGCTAATGGAATGTCAAAAGGGGCAAATGAAGTATCTATTTCGGTAGGACAAATTGCAATGACAGCACAAAATAATGCGACAAGCACACAAAATGTTGCGGCTTCAGCTGAAGAACAGCTAGCTTCGATGGAGGAAATTGGATCTGCAGCAGGCACGTTATCTCAAATGGCTGAAGAGTTGCAAGGACTAATTGACAGATTTAAAGTCTAATAGAGAACAGACTATCCCCTAGTAGGGTAGTCTGTTTTATTGTGTAAAATCAAATGGAGATGTAAACTTCCTTTATGACGTTTAAAATGGTATTTTGCATAATGTTTGTCGAAAAATAGAGGTATTTGTTAGCTTTGTGTATAATTATTAACGTATAGAATACAAATAAAAGGAGAGTATTATGGGAGTGTATTGGGGGACAAAAAGACATTCTTGGCTTAGTTACGTCTCATTTTGGCTAAGTATTTCATTTTTTATTGTTTTTCTAATTGAAGTGTTTATATTAAAAACACTTTCGAATAGCTCGGTGCAAATTGTTAAATATTTTTATTTTATATTTGTACCAGTAAATATTTTTCTTAGTTTAAAGTTACTATTTAAGAAGAATGAAAAGAAAGCGTTACCTATTTTTAGTTTCATTGTCTCATTATTATTTGCAATTTTAATAATCGTATTAGTTTTAGCAGCTATAGGGAAGGTCTTTTGAGGGGAGTGGTATAAGTCACTCTCCTTTTTTATTTGTGGTAGTCTTACTATATATAAAAGTGTGAATGCTGTGAGCTAATAAAAGCAGAGAGTAGACAATATTTGCATGGATTAAAGTCTGTCGTTATTTGAACTTGTAAGAGTGTATGGAGTAATGAGGTAATATACATAATAATGGAGATAGAATTAGTTATTTTATAAGTATGTATGAAGCAAATGAATACGGTAAGAACGTTGATATATGGTACAATAGCTATGGATAGTGATAGAGATAAAGGGTATATAAAATACTCATCGTTTTTTAGTAAGAGAGGGGTTATCTTATGCTATACGAGGATTTGGAGACATTATTTCAAACAGCTCCGAAAGAAGATAGAGGCGGATGGAAATATATAATCCAAGAACAAAATAATACATTTAAAATTGTTGATGAAATACTGAAAAATCAAATGAGTGTCGAATTATATTTTAATGAATACGATGAGGTGAAAATCACTTTATATAAAGATGGAATTCCCATTACAACTATGCAAAGAATTGCGATTTCAAAAGTTGAATTAGACGAAGATGAAGAAGGTATTCAATTTGTTTTAGAGCGCATGCCTAGTCGAATGATTCGGTTGCAGTTAAAGCCATATTTAGCATTAGAAATGGGACCGTACTGGGAAGTATGTGATGATTGTGAATGAGCATAAAAAAGCATCCAATAACATGGATGCTTTTTTATGTTTTTTGAAGTTGTTTAAACGCAATGATTGGCAGTATAACAATACTTACCCATCCGATGATAGGATATAGAATGTGAAGTAAGTCACTGTAACCGATGTAGCTAAAGCAATAACTAATTAGTAAAATGAAGAAAATAATATTGTTATTTTTCCACCCAGTAATAGATTGCATCTGTTTTGTCATTCCGAACACATTACCAACTAAAGTTGTGAAAACTTCACCGAAAATAATGAGAACGAAAAAGAAGTGAAAAGTTGCATTAAATCTTCTTATGACTTCAGCCATTGGGATGTTATATTGGTAAAATTGATCGACTGATAAGATTGCTAAATGGCTGCATAATAAAATTAAAGAAAGTCCAGCACCACCCAAAATCCCACCCCAAAAAATAGCTTTTCGATCTCTTACTTCACTGGCTAATGGGACGAGAACACTTTGGGCGAGAGAAAGATTTAAGGCGACATATGTAATAGGGCTAGTAATCCATTTCATATTCCAGTTCTCTGCAGGAATAGTGTTATTAATGGAAGGTGTACCGTGAAAAAAGGTTGTAATAGCAAGTCCGATAATAAAAATCATCATAATAGGTACGACAAGTGTATTTACTTCAAAAACACCTTGTAATCCGCGGCTACTTATAATAAGACAAGCGATAACTGTAATAAGAATACCGAGTTGTCTTGGTAAGCGAAGTTGCTCTTCAAATACTGCACCAGCCCCTGATAACATAACGCTCGTTACGCCGAATAAAACGAGTAATAATAATGTGTTTACAACATTCCCAAATACATCCCCAAATAAATATTTGTTAAATTCTTGCGCTGAAAATGCCCCGATTTGTGATGAAAGTAACATCATCTTTGTGCCAAGCCAAATAAAAAAAAATCCACTTACACATATGCCAATTGTCCCGTATAATCCATTCACTGTGAAAAATTCAACAATTTCTCGTCCAGTAGCAAATCCAGCTCCAACGACAGTTCCGATATAAGTAGCGGCTACTTTCTTTGCTACTTGCCATTGTTGATTGTCCATGTTATCCCTCTTTCTACTATGATGAGCTTGATGTACTATTATGCATATGTATGAGCTTGGACAATTAGACGTATGAAGTGTTTGAAAAAATACATGAATTTAATGATATTAGGGAAGCATTAAAGGTGTTAAAACTTTGTTACATATAAGCCAATTGTTCGAAAGGAAAGGGAATGTATGGTAAAATGTAATTAGGTTATTAAAAGATAAACATTACAAAATGATAAGAGGAGTGATTGTATGAGTACGAAAACAAATGTTGTTGAAGTATTAAACAAGCAGGTAGCAAACTGGAATGTGTTATATGTTAAACTACATAATTATCACTGGTATGTGACAGGGCCACACTTCTTTACATTACATGAGAAATTTGAAGAGTTTTATAATGAGGCTGGAACGTATATTGATGAGTTAGCAGAACGTATTTTAGCTTTAGAAGGTAAACCATTAGCGACAATGAAAGAATATCTCGCAACATCTAGTGTCAGCGAAGGGACAAGCAAAGAATCTGCAGAAGAAATGGTGCAAACATTAGTGAATGATTATTCTGCACTTATTCAAGAATTAAAAGAAGGTATGGAAGTTGCAGGTGAAGCTGGTGATGAAACATCAGCTGACATGCTGTTAGCAATTCATACAACATTAGAACAGCATGTATGGATGCTAAGTGCATTCTTAAAATAACGATAAATATAATAGAAACCCATTGAAAAATTATTTCAATGGGTTTTTTTATGATTTTTCAGTTTTCTTTTATGCTATAATATAGTAAAAAGGAGGCGATGCGATGTTTCGCTTTTTCAGAACTGGAAAAGAAGAGCGGGAAATTACGAAAGATGAATTAGAACAAGCGATGGCTCAGTTTTTAGAAACGAATGCTAATATCGTTTATACAGTATTAGTAAATGAAGATTATACAGTAAATTATGATTTGTTAAAACCGTATTTACCTGCATTTCCAACAAATGATTTTCTCATAACGAAGGAAACGCTTGAGGTATTTGAACATACAGCAGAAAATTTAAGCCTAGTGAAAGAAATTGATGTCGTACAAAAAGCAGTAGACCAATACGTAACAGAAAAAGAAATGTTCCCAATTGTTGAAGGTAGCGAAGATCGCCTCATATGCGGAATGAAGCTAGGACCTTACTTAAATCGTAGCTTAAAAAGAGACTTATATATTTCAGAAAAACATTATTTAGTTTCAAGTAAACCAGATAGAAAAAAACAAAAGAGCGGGTAGATGTAATGAAAACAACAATACATATATTGTTGTCTTTTTTTGTTTGTTAAAATATTGATTTTTCAGTCTATTATTATTTATACTAAATGTATTGGACAGGGAAGAGTAACTATTAAGCATCATTTTGAGAATAAGGTATTGTTAGCGTGGGTTATACAAAGTGGTATAAAGATTCGCAAAAAATATTATAAAAGGTTTCGGGGGAATTGGTACATGAAAAATAGCATGACTTACATTCAATTATTAAATGAAACGTTACGTTGTTATGCAAATAAAGGAAGTTTTGAAGCGTACAATTATATAATGGAAAACGCTACAGGTGTAATAGGGAATGAGGCGCAAATATATAATTTTAAGTATGCACTCGCAAGTGCATCGGGACTTGAAAAAGAAGCATTACATTTAATGAGAGAGGCCATTATAGAAAAGGGATTCTGGTATGGAAATGAGTATTTAATTTCCGACGAAGATTTAAAATCACTACATAAATTTGAAGAATTTCATACAATGGTGCAATTATGTAAAGAAAGAGAAGAATTAGCACATAAAAAGGAAAGACCAGATGTGAAATATATATACAGCAAGAAAGAAGGAAATCTACTACTTACATTGCACGGTGACCAAGAAAATATTCAAATAGTAGAGCCATATTGGAAATCAGTTTTGACACAAGATTACACGTTAGCTTTACCACAGTCTTCACAAATTCAGTTTTCAGATGGATTTGTTTGGGATGATATAGAGAGAGGGAAAGAAGAATTAAAAGGGCATTACAATAAGTTTATAGAAAACCATACAGTAGAAAATGTAATCATTGGTGGTTTTTCTGCAGGGGCAAGAGTAGCTTTATATACGATTTTGCAAAAAGATATAGAGGTTGATGGTTTTGTTTTTATGGCACCATGGCTTCCCGAGATTGAAGAATGGGATGAGTTGCTAAGAGTGCTGCAGGATAAACATATAAAAGGATATATAGTATGCGGGGATCAAGATGAAGATTGTTTCGAATCCACGCAGCAATTTGTACAACTATTAAGAGAGAAGAATATAGAACATAAGTATAAAGTTGTGCCTGACTTAGATCATGATTATCCTATTAACTTTGAAGAGCTATTAAAAGAAGCTATTGAATATATAGGAAATGAAAACAATAAGTAGTAAGAAAAAGAGATGCATCATATGTGATGCATCTCTTTTTAGAATTATAAATTAAAAGCATTTGCTAATAAGCGATAAGACTTTAATTTATGTTCAAATTGATGAGTAATCGTGACAATCATAAATTCGTCAGTATTGTATGCTTTGCTTAAGTTTATTATTTTTTCTTTTACAGAAGACGGATCACCAACAATCATACGTTGACGATTTTCTTTTATACGGAATAAATCATAAGCGCTGTATGAATAATTTTGAGCAGTTTCAATAGAAGGTGTACCAGTAGTTCGTTTTCCTTGCTCTAATAATAAGATTGATAAATCTAAACTAGAAGCAATTTTTTTCGCTTCTTCATTTGTTTCTCCGCATATAACAAAAATGGCAACGATTGAATTAGGCTTATCTCCTAAAAATGAAGGCTGATATTGTTCTTGGTAAGCCCTCATAACTTCAGGGCCTCCGAAGCCATTAATAAATTGCGCAAATGCGAAAGAAGCTCCGTTGTTTGCAGCAATTTTAGCGCTCTCTCCGCTAGAACCGAGCATCCACATTTCAGGAGACGTTGGGATAAATGGAGTGGCTTTTAAGTTTGCATAGTGATGGTTTTCTGGTACTTGATCATGTAAGTACATTGCAACATCTGCAATTTGTTCTGGATATTGATCAAGTGAGACCATTTTCCATTCTTGAAGTGCGCGAGTTGCTATTGGCATACCACCAGGAGCTCTACCAACACCGAGATCGATACGATTTGGATACAGTGCTTCTAAAACGCGGAAATTCTCAGCGACTTTATATGGGCTATAATGCGGTAACATAACACCACCTGAACCGACTCTAATACGGTCCGTTTTCGCGGCAATATGAGAAATAAGTATTTCTGGACTTGAACCAGCTAAGCTTACGGAATTATGATGTTCGGATACCCAAAAACGTGTGAATCCGAGTTTTTCAACTTCTTGTGCAAGCGTAACTGTATGTGAAAAAGCTTGGGCTGCTGTGCTACCATCTGAAATAGGTGATTGGTCTAATACACTTAACTTGATCATAGAATATACCTCTCAATCTTAATGTACATCCTATTATATATTTACTTATGAAAAATGCGTAGTGAAATGCTCAAAATGAAAAGTGGATAATCCTATTTCCGCTTTTAACGAGAAAATCCGCGTTCATAATGATTCATTTCGACCAGATTTAAAATATATTCATAGTTGTCAATTTCACATTTTAGCTGTTCACGTTCTTTTTCAGATAGTGTCATATTGCTAAGTTTTTTACATAAGTTTTGTTTCTTTAATTCTAAATGCTTTTTTGTAGCGTGGTAATCATAAGTATGTTTCATTTTTTAGTCACTCCTTCGTTGCGGTTGTTATATTATACGAGGCATAAAGAAATATGAAATCTGTCTCTTATGTACTTTTAGTGAATATTCAAATTGCAATGGTGTTATGTTTATGGGGATCTATGAATAAAATGCACTAAACCACTAACGTCTATTTGATGAAGTAAGGGGTGGAATTGTGCAGAAAGATATAATGTATAACACTGAAATGGATGAAGCGTTAAAAGTTATAGATAAAGGATTGAAGAAGACGATAAGTCCAAAACAAATTATTATTGTGGGAGCTGGTATGGCTGGATTAGTTTCAGCATCTTTATTAAAGGCTGCAGGACATGATGTGAAAATTTTTGAAGCAAACAACCGGGTAGGTGGCCGTATAGAGACAGTTAGAATGGAAGATACCGGATTATATTTAGATGTTGGAGCAATGAGAATTCCGTATACACATACATTAACGATGGCATATATAAGAAAGTTTGGGCTACAGGTGAGTCCTTTTATTAATAGGAATGAGACGGATATTATCTATGTAAATGGACGGAAAACGACGTTGAAACAATATGAAAAGGATCCGAGTATTTTAAGGTATCCTGTGGAAATGAACGAAGTGGGAAAAACGTCTGAAGAACTATTGTTACTAGCAGTACAGCCGATAATAAATTTTATTAAAAGAAATCCAGAGAAAAATTGGGATGTTGTAGTGAAGGATTTTGGGAGATATTCCACAGGACAATTTTTGAAGTATCATCCTTATCAGTATAATACTTACTTTTCGCCAGTAACAATTGAGATGATCGGTGTTCTATTAGATCTAGAAGGTTTTTTAGAACGGTCGTTTGTAGAGACTTTACGCTTTCTATACATTATGCAAGAGGAGAGCGGATTTTGTGAAATTGTGGGCGGGAATGATAGATTACCAAAGTCATTTTTACCGCAATTAGAAGAAAATATTATATATAATCAAAAATTAATGAAGTTACATCAACACGATAATGGTGTGACAGCTTTCTATCGGAACGAGGAAACTTTTGAATATAGCAGTATTACAGGAGATTTAGTTATTGTTACCATTCCGTTTTCGACAATGCGTTTTGTAGAAGTAGATCCGTTTGATTCTATATCTCATGAAAAATGGAAAGCAATTCGTGAATTACATTATATGCCTGCGACGAAAATAGGAATTCAATTTAAAAGCCGATTTTGGGAAGAACAAGGACAATTAGGTGGCAGAATTATAACAGATTTGCCAATTCGTTATGCCTATTATCCAAGTTATGGAATTGGTGAGAAAGGACCGGCTATGATGTTAGGTAGCTATACATGGTCTTATGACGCGTTGTTATGGGATGGTTTATCAAAAGGTGATCGTATTTATTACGCATTACACAACTTAGCAACAATATTAGGTGGTCAAGTGTATGATGAGTTTATATCTGGAATATCAAAAAGCTGGACATTGGATCCGTATGCGCTTGGAGGATTTGCACTTTTTCAAGCAGGTCAAGAATCTGAGCTGCAACCAGCGATTGTCAAACCAGAGGGGAGAATATTCTTCGCTGGAGATCATACAACGCTATATCACGGATGGATTCAAGGTGCGATTGAATCTGGAATTCGTGTAGCGGCGGAAGTGAATGAGTAAAAGGTTTTTAATTCAGAAAATTCTTTACTATATAACTTGAGATGGATATTATTATATATAAAAGAATTATGGGGAGTGTTTACAGTGAATCCGTTATTATTCGATTTTTCTTCTGAATTTTATACTGACAGGCTTTTTATTCGAATGCCGAAACCAGGAGATGGTAAAGTTGTATATGATGCAATTCAGGCTTCAATACAAGAACTGAAACCTTGGATGGTGTTTGCACAAAAAGAGCAAACAGAGCAAGAAATAGAAGAAAGTATTAGAAAATCACATATTCAATTTTTGCAACGTGAGGATTTAAGATTACTAGTATTTTCGAAAGAAACAGGTGAATTTATTGCTTCAGCCGGATTACATCGTATTAATTGGGATATACCTCAATTTGAAATCGGATATTGGATTGATACAAGGTTTAGCGGAAAAGGCTATATGGTAGAGGCTGCGAAAGGTATAACGGATTACGCTTTTTCTGAATTGAAAGCAAACCGTGTAGAAATTCGTTGTGATTCTTTAAATAAGAAGAGTAGAGCGATACCTGAGAAATTAGGCTTTAAGTTAGAAGGTACGTTAGAAAGTGCGAGTGTTGCGGTAGATGGAAATGGATTAAGGGATATGTGTGTATTTGCAATGACGAGAAATACATATAAAAAAGAAGAGCTGTAAAGAAACAGCTCTTCTTTTTGTGTATTATGGTACAGGATGTCCATTAGAGCTTTCGAAAATTGTAAACCATTGTTGACGATCTAAGTTAACGTTTGTAGCAAGAGCGGCCGTTTTTACGCGATCTAATTTACCAGAGCCAACGATTGGCATCATATTAGCTGGATGAGCAAGTAACCAAGCATACATAACCGTATCGATACTAGAAACACCTAGCTCAGTAGCAACTTTTTGCATAGTTTCGCGTACACGTACGGCACGTTCGGATTGACCAGTAAAAATTTCCCCACCAGCAAGAGGTGACCAAATCATTGGATTGATTCGTTTTTCTTGGCATAAATCAATTGTCCCTTTTTCAAAATGCTCAAGCTGCAATGCAGAAACTTCAATTTGGTTCGTAATAAGCGGGAAATCTAAGTACGAACTTAACATATTAAATTGTGAAGGTAAGAAGTTAGATACACCGAAGTGACGAACTTTTCCTTCTTGTTTTAATTGTGAAAATGCCTTTGCCACTTCATTTGGATCCATAAAAGGATCGGGACGATGAATAAGTAATACGTCAATATAATCTGTATGTAAATTTTTTAGTGATGCTTCTGCACTTTGAATAATGTGCTCTGCACTAGTATTGTAGTGAGCAACATATCGCTCTGGAAATTTCGGTGATGGGGGAGCGATTCCACACTTTGTAATAATTTGCATGTTTTCTCGTAAGGAAGGCTTTAATTGTAAAGCTTCTCCAAACAATCCTTCACACGTATATCCGCCGTAAATGTCAGCGTGATCAAAAGTAGTAATTCCCATATCCATACAATCTTCAATGAAAGAAAGTAATTCTTGTTTCGTCATATTCCATTCTGCTAAACGCCAAAATCCTTGAATAATACGAGAGAATTCTAGCGTTTCATTCATTTGAACTCGTTCCATTATAAGTACCCCCTTGATGAATAATTATTATTTTGAAAAGGCTTTCTTACTACGTATTATTATATAGTTTGGGGGGTGTACATACAATAAATATGTTTTGCTAAAAAAATGATTTTCTCTATATGCTATAATGTAGAAACATATAGCTATAAGGAGATGTAAGGAATGATTCCAGTAACAATATTAACTGGTTTTCTTGGATCAGGGAAAACGACTTTATTAAATCGTATTTTATCAGAAAATCACGGTAAGAAATTAGCAGTGATTGTAAATGAAATAGGGCAAATTGGCATTGATAATCAGTTGATTATGAATGTAGAAGAAGAAATTATGGAAATGACAAATGGCTGTTTATGCTGTACTGTACGTGAAGATTTACTTGTTGCTTTAAAACAGTTACTGGACGTAAAAGCAGAAGGGAAAATGGATTTTGATGGTTTAGTAATTGAAACGACTGGCCTTGCAAATCCAGGGCCGATTATTCAAACATTCTTTTTAGATCCAGTCATTCAATCTGCATACCAAATTAATGGTGTTGTAACGGTGGTAGATAGTTATCATATACATAAACATTTTGAAAAAGGATTAGAAGCAAAAGAGCAAATTGCGTTTGCTGATGTCGTTTTAGTAAATAAATTAGACTTAATTGAAGAGAGTGAGAAAGAAAATCTTTTGCATAAACTTCAAGGAATTAACCCGACTGCAAAGTTAATCGAGGCGACTAACTGTGAGGTAGATATACCATCTTTATTACAAATTCAAACGTTTAAAACGAAAGATACGTTGCAAATTTACCCTCATAAAGAACATAACCACTTAGAAGGTGTGAAATCATTTGTATTACGTGAAGAACGTCCGCTGGATTTACAAAAGCTTAATGAGTGGATGTCAGCTGTCGTTCAAGAGCTAGGGGAATATTTATATCGTTACAAAGGAATTTTATCGATAGACGGAGTAGATAAACGTATCGTTTTCCAAGGTGTACATACGTTATTTGCCGCTTCGTACGATAGAGAGTGGCAAGAGGGTGAAGAGCGAGTAAGTGAAGTAGTTTTTATCGGAAAAGATATTAATAAAGAGTGGTTCCAAGAACATTTCGAGGAGTGTGTGAAATAAGTCTGCGTAAATTGCAGGCTTATTTTTTATGAGCATTCTATTAGATTACAAAACAGAATTAAATAAGGGAAAGAAACTAAAAATTGATAACTGTATAATAAAAAGCCTGTTTTCACAGGCTTGTATTTTCGTCTATTAGTAACTCCATTACAACACCTACAACTGGACCTTCATCATCAATATCCCCATTTAAGCGGAAACCAAATGATTCATACAGTCCCATTGCAAGTTTGTTGTCTGGATGTAAACTTAAGTAAATTATTTTACATTCAAATTTTTCTTGTAAGAATTGAATGAGTAAGCGAAGGAAACGTTTTGCGTATCCTTTTCCTTGATATTGTTGGTCAATCATAAAGCGATCGAGCCATACACTTTTATGTTTTACTGAATACCATCCATACATTGCGTATCCTACAAGTGTTTCGCCATCATATAAACCTACTGACGTTCCGTTTCCTTCATATAATGATTCTGCTAAAGAAAACGCGTTACTTTCAATAAATTGTTGCTGATCTTTTGCGACGTCTAAAGCAACTACTGAACGCCAATTTTTTGCTGTTACTTCACAAATGTGAAGATTCATAATTCCAACTCACCTTCTAAATTAATATAGCTTTCAAGCTAATATGGATAATTTTACTTGTTATTTTGGTCAAGTCAAGGATAAATACATAAAAAGGCAGCTGAATAACAGATTCAGCTGCCTAGAAAATATAATGGATTAGTTTGTTGCTTCTTTCAATGTATTTACGTTTTCTTCCATTAAAGTGAAGTAATCTTTATTATTTTTTGCATCATCTTCAGAAATAGTAGCTAAGTGATTTAAGCGTAAAACTTTTGTACCAGTTTCTTTTTGAATTACGGATGCTACTTTTGGAGTAGAGAACGTTTCGAATAAAATATATTTTAGATTATGTTCTTTTACTGTTTTTGTAATGTCAGCAAGCTGCTTTTGAGATGGTTCATCAGAAGCTGAAATTCCAGCGATAGGAATTTGTTTTAGGCCGTATCGTTGTTCCCAGTAACCATAGGCAGCATGAGAAACTAAAATTTCTTTCGTTTTTGCGTTCGTTACAGCTGCCTTAAATCCATCGTCTAAATCAGTAAATTTAGTTTGAAGTGCTGCAAAGTTTTTTTCGAATTCTTTTTTATGTTCAGGTTGTAATTCTACAAGTGCATTTTTAATTTTTTCTGCTTGTTTCATTGCTAGAGTAGGATCTAACCAAACATGTGGGTCTTTATCGTGATGATGTTCATCTTCTTTATGGCCATCTCCATGATCATGATGCTCTTCTTCAGTAGAAGCACGAAGCTCAATACCTTTAGATGCATTTACAATTTTAACATTTTCTTTTTGTAATGTTTTTTCCATTTTTTCAGCAAATGGTTCTAATTCAGCGCCGTTATAAACAAATAAATCGGCTTTTGCAACTTGTACTGTTTGTTTTTGACTTGGTTCAAATGTATGTGAATCTGCACCAGGTGGGTAAATTGCTTCAACATTTACATAGTCGCCACCAATTTTCTTTGCGAAATCAGCGAGTGGGAAAATCGTTGTATAAACTGTTAGCTTTCCATCTTTCTTGGCATTACTTTCTTTTTTATTTGAGCAGCCAGCGAAAATTAAGGTAAAAATAAGTAAGAATGAAAATATAGTCAATCTTTTAGGCATGAAGTTCTCCTCTTTTCTTTTTTACGGATATATTTTCCCCAATTATAGAAGAAAAATATCATTTTAATACAAAACGGAATAATTACGTTTTAGTTTGCGAACTTAGTATAATACATCTTTAATAAAGTTGCAATAAATAATAATCATTCCGATTTGTTTTTGTTATAAAGTTGTCAAATATAGGTGTATTATTTTTGCAAATGCATGCATATGTGACAACGCTGTTTTCATATATTGAAAAGGAGGTAAAGAGGGGGATGAGCGCTTGGGTTACTTAATGGAAGCTATTTTATTAATATTAGCGGTAGTATTGCCATTATCTTTCGTATTAATTTTTTTAAGAAGATTAATAAGTAATTTAGGGGACGCTACAACAATAACGAAATTACAAGAGAGAGATGAGAAAAAAGAGTGAGTAAAGCACTATGCGTACGCATAGTGTTTTACTTGTGGTAAAATAAGAGCAGGAAACTCCTAAAGGTTGTATTTTACTGAAGGAGAGAAAAGTAAAATAAGAGGTATATGCATATATGAATAAGCGAACGGCGTTAATACTTGGTGCAAGTGGTTTAGTTGGACAAGAGATAACGCGTCTATTACTTGAATCAGATTACTACGATTCGGTTACTATTTTTGTAAGAGAGCCAATGCAATTGCAACATGAGAAGTTACAGCAGAAACAAGTTGATTTTTCGGTATTAGAGGAATATAAAGAGTTCTTTGCTGTGGATGATGTTTTTAGTTGCTTAGGAACAACAATAAAAAAAGCAAAAACAAAAGCAAATTTTAAAAAAGTAGATTATGAATATACGTTACGAGCTGCTTGTTTAGCTGAAAAACAAGGGGTACAAAATTTCCTTGTCGTGTCTTCTATGGGAGCGAATCCTAAATCATTTTTCTTTTATTCACAAGTGAAAGGGAAAATGGAAGAAGAATTGCAAAAGTTAGTAATCGGTGGTATTCACATTTTTAGACCATCATTATTAGTAGGAAATCGACAAGAATTTCGTTTCGGCGAACAAATGGCTGAAAAGTTATCTCGTATTATTCCTTTTATCTTTAAAGGGGCTTTCAAAAAGTATAAACCAATTTCAGCTAAAGATGTGGCGAAAGGGATGTATATAACCGCGCTGCGAGAAGAATCGGGTATCCATACTTATAATTCAAATGAAATTACAACGATAGAATAAATAAAACCGAGAAGAATGACTTCTCGGTTTTATTTATTCGTATGAATTTTCCCTGGCGCTCGCTTGTATTGATATGGTTCTTGCAATTCAAAGCCAAGTTCATTGGCCGCTATTCTCGGGAAGTACGGATTGCGAAGTAACTCACGTCCGATGAAAATTAAATCAGCTTCGTTATTATTTAAAATTTGCTCTGCTTGTGACCCAGTCGTAATCAATCCAACTGCACCAGTTGCAATCTTAGTATGCTCTTTAATATGTTTGGCGTATTGTACTTGATAACCGGGATACACATCAATATGTGCTGGTACAACTGCGCCAGAACTACAATCTATTAAATCTATTCCCTGTTCTTTCATCCACTGTGTATACTGAACATAATCTTGAACCGTTAGCCCGTCAGGGTGATAATCATTTGCTGAAATACGAACGAATATTGGTCCGTCCCAAACTTCATTTACAGAGTCGATAATTTCGCGTAAGAAACGATAGCGGTTTTCAGGTGAGCCGCCGTATTTATCCGTTCGTTTATTAGTAAGTGGTGATAGGAATTCATTGATAAGGTAACCGTGAGCGCCATGTAATTCGATAACATCAAATCCGGCTTGTTTTGAACGTAACGCGGCCCTCTGAAAAGCTAATATAGTCTCTTTGATTTGCTGTATATTCATTTCTACTGGTATCTTCATCTTATCATTAAAAGGAATTGCAGAAGGAGCGAAAGCATTCGTATCTAATTCAGCTTTTCTTCCGGCGTGAGCGAGTTGAATGGCAGCTTTTGCGCCGTTATCATGTATAAAAGTAGTCGTTTTATGTAAGCCTTCAATTAGGTTGTCATCCCAAATACCTAAGTCTTTGTTAGAAATTCGTCCTTCAGCTAACACCGCAGTTGCTTCAACCATAACTAAACCTACTTGGCCAGCAGCGCGAGTTCCATAATGAATGAGATGAAAATTCGTAACGCTGCCATCCTCATTCCCCGATGAATACATACACATAGGCGACATAACGATACGATTTTTTAGTGTAACGTTCTTAATTGTATAAGGTGAAAAAAGCTTGGAATTCATCAAATAGCCTCCTTGATTGAATTTTCTTATATTTTATCATTCTCTTTTTTGTTTCTCTAATAAAACGCTTATACGAAAAATTTTGTATATTCGTGTTACAATGACTAATATGAACTGAATTGGAGGATGGCATATGTACCAGGCTTATTATGAAAGCGAAGTAGGTTTGCTTGAAATTACAGCGAATCAAGAAGGAATTACGTCTGTTATATTTGTTGATGAACGACAAGAAGAAAATAAAAATGAAATGATAGAACAATGTATAAATGAGTTAGATGAATATTTTAAAGGGAAAAGAAAAGAGTTTACGGTCCCGCTGTCTGCGGAGGGAACAGCATTTCAAAAAAATGTATGGGATGCACTTTATACTATTCCATACGGCGTAAGTGCTTCATATTTAGATATTGCAGAGAAAGTTGGAAATATAAAAGCTGTACGGGCAATAGGAGGGGCAAATAGTCGGAATCCAATTTCAATAATTGTTCCATGTCACCGTGTAATAGGAAAGAGTGGAAAGCTTGTTGGATATGCTGGTGGTTTATGGAGGAAAGAGTGGTTATTAAAACACGAAGGTATTTTGAAATGACGTATGGATGGGAAGAGGGATTGTTTTGAAATGTATAAATTGTGGGCAACCTTGCGAGGAGGAACAGTTAAATTGTGCAAGTTGTCAGCGAAACTTGGATAATGAACAAGAGGAAGGTAGCTCGTTAATAGATAAAGAACTGGAAGTATATGTAGGGAGACAATATCCGTATTACAAAAGGAAATGGGATCTTGAGAATAAGCGGATTGCTAGGTGGAGCTGGAATGGTTGGGCTGCTATTTTCAATATAGGCTGGCTAGGATATCGTAAGTATTATGTACCAGCTGCTTTATTTATGTTGTTATTAGTAGCGTGTGATGCATTTTCGTATTATATGGGATTTAATGTAGCGTTGCCAATCATTAATATGGTGCCTCTTACGTTTTTATTACTCATTTTTATTCTGTTTGGAATGGGGATTTTTGCAAATGGATTATACTATCAATTTGTGGAAAGACGTATATACCGAATAAAAGCAAGAGAAATAAAAGATAAATCAGTTGAAAACTATCTAATCAATGATAGCGGCGGAACGAGCAAAATGGGAGCGACAATTGTTACTATTTTAGCAGTTGCTAGCATATTTTTTAGCCATTTCTTTTTTCCGACTGATCGAGACGTTATTCAAAAGGTTCGTACAAGCTCGCTTTATGAATATCCTTTCTTTTCAATAGGTGAATCTTTCGAAAATTATTTTCAAAATTCAGGTTGGATATATTATCGTGGAACGGAAGGGTTAGAATTAGTAGAATTCCAAGGGTATAACACCGGAACGCCAAGACAAAAGGTGAAGATTCAATTTGTTGTCGATTATAAATTAGGTGAAGTGGAACCATACTCACTTATGGTTAATGGTGAATCTAAAACTGAAGAAGAGTTTTTGAAGCTGATGGAAGAAATATTTAAAGTTCAAAATCCATTTGATATAGAGGATGGATTACAAGTAAATGCTATTCAAGAAAGCGGCTGGAAAGAAATTTCCGATCGCTTTTTTCTATGTTTGTTAAAATAAATATTTAAAATAATCAGAATCTTTTGTATAATGAAATATATTATATAGGATTTAACTTATACATATAGATTGGGGGAAGTAAGAATGAAGAGAAAGACAACAACAATTGCTGCACTTGCGTTAACGACGAGTGTATTGGTTGCAGGATGTGGGAATGGTGAGAAGGCTTCGACAACGAAGAAAGAATCGAATAAGGGAATGGCCGATAAACAAGTTTTAAATTTGCTAGAAACAGCTGAAATTCCTTCAATGGATACATCTAAATCAACAGATTCTGTATCTTTCCGTGTATTTGTAAATGCAATGGAAGGTTTATATCGTCTAGATAAAAATAATAAACCAACACCAGGTATGGCAAAAGATGTGAAGATTAGTGAAGATAAAAAGACATATACATTTGAATTACGTGATGCGAAATGGTCAAATGGTGATCCAGTTCGAGCACAAGATTTTGTATATGCATGGCAACGTACATTAGATAAAGCATTAGCGGCAGAATATGCATTCATTTTATTTGATGTGAAAAATGCACAGAAAGTAAATAAAGGTGAATTACCAGCAGATCAATTGGGTGTTAAAGCGAAGGATGATAAAACGTTGGTAGTAGAATTAGAGCAACCAGCACCTTATTTTCTTGAGCTTACGTCGTTCCCTACATTTTTCCCATTAAATGAAAAATATGTGAAAGAGCAAGGAGATAAATACGGATTAGAAGCAGATAAATTATTATATAATGGACCATTTACAATGAGTCAATGGAAACATGAACAAAATTATCAGTTGAAGAAAAATCCTAATTATTGGGATAAAGATACTGTAAAATTAGACGAAATTAATGTAAGTATTGTGAAGGAAACAAGCACGGGAGTAAATTTATATGATAGTGATCAAGCAGATCGAGTTATTTTAACTTCTGAATTTGTTGATAAATATAAAAAGAATAAGCCAGATGAATTTAAAACGAAGTTAGATCCACGCATATATTTCTTACGTTTTAACCAAAAAAATGCAACATTTAAAAACCAAAAAGTACGTGAAGCGATTGATTTAGCATACGATAAAAAAGGAATTGCTGATGTCATTCTAAATGACGGTTCATTGCCAGCATATTTCTTAGTACCTGAAAAATTTACGACAGGTCCGGATGGAAAAGATTTCCGCTCTGTAAATAAAAACTTCCGTGATAGTAAAGATAATGCAGAGAAAGCAAAAAAATTATGGGAAGAAGCGAAGAAAGAGCTTGGTCAAGATACAATTACGGTTGAATTACTAAACGATGATAACGGTAGCCGTAAAAAAGTGGGCGACTTTATTAAGGAAGAACTAGAGAAAAACTTGCCTGGTATTAAAGTGAATTTGAAACAGCAACCATACAAGCAGAAGCTAGATTTAGAAAAGAAATTCCAATATGAATTCTCATTATCTGCATGGAGTCCTGATTATCCGGATCCAATGACTTATATTGATATGTTTGTTACTGGAAGCTCATTTAATGAAATGGATTATTCTAATCCGAAGTATGATGATTTAGTAGCGAAATCAAAAGGAGAGCTATTAAAAGATGATAAAGCACGCTGGAATGCACTTGCGGAAGCTGAAAAAATCTTAATTGGTCAAGACGCAGCAATTTCTCCTACGTACCAACAAAGTACAGCTTATTTAGAGAAGCCGTTTGTAAAAGGCATTGCTAACCATACGTTTGGCGGGGACTTCAGTTATAAATGGGCATATATTACAAAAAAATAGTATAATAAAAGATGAGTGAATTTTCGCTCATCTTTTATTTGTATAAGGAGGAATTATAGTTGTTAAGGGGAATCAATCATATTTGTTTTTCGGTATCTAATTTAGAAAACTCTATTATGTTTTATGAAAAAGTATTAGAAGGAGAATTATTAGTTAAAGGAAGAAAATTGGCTTATTTTAACATATGTGGAGTATGGATAGCGCTTAATGAAGAGACGCATATTTCGAGAAATGAGATTCATCAATCTTATACGCACATTGCATTTTCTGTTGAACAAGAAGACTTTAAATGTCTAATACAGCGATTAGAAGAAAATGATGTTCATATTTTACAAGGAAGAGAACGTGATGTAAGAGATTACGAATCTATATACTTTGTTGATCCTGACGGTCATAAATTTGAGTTTCACTCAGGGACACTGCAAGACCGTTTAAATTATTATAGAGATGAGAAACCTCATATGACATTTTATTAGGGAGGGATAGCATTTGCATGCACTTGTAATTGGTGGAACAGGAATGCTAAAGAAAGTTTCTATGTGGTTTTGTGAGAAAGGATTTTATGTTTCTATTATCGGGCGAGATGAAGTGAAATTAGAAAATGTTAAGCGAATGAGTTCTGCACCAGAAAATATTACATGCCTTTCGTTAGATTATCATAATGATGAAGATGTAAAGCTAGCTATTAAAAGTACAATTAAGAAAAATGGCCCAATCACATTAGTTGTTGCATGGGTACACACAAGTGCAAAGCATGCACTATCAAATATTTGTAAAGAACTAGATTTGTCGTCTAAAACATATAGTTTATTTCATATTTTAGGTAGTAAAGCATCACGTATGCCTGCACAAAAAATAGGGAGTACGCGATGTATTTATCATAGAATTATTTTAGGTTTTATTTTAGAAGATACATATGGAAGATGGCTTACTCATGAAGAGATAGCTGATGGAGTTATAAAAGGGATTGAAAGTAAACGAGCGGAGTGGATTGTAGGGAGAGTTGAACCGTGGGAATTACGACCAACATGGTGAGGGGGAGTAAGAAATGAAAACAACTATATATGTAACAAGGCATGGTGAAACAGAGTGGAATGTAGCGAAGCGAATGCAGGGACGGAAAAATTCTGCTTTAACTGAAAATGGTATAGTTCAGGCGAAACAATTAGGGAATCGAATGAAAGATTTACCAATCCATGCGATCTATAGTAGTCCGAGCGAAAGAACACTTCATACGGCAGAGTTAATAAAAGGGGAACGTGATATACCCATTATAGCGGATGAGCATTTCTATGAAATTAACATGGGTATATGGGAAGGACAAACAATCGCGGATATAGAAAAGCAATTTCCAGAAGAAGTACATCTGTTTTGGAATGAGCCACATCTTTTTCAGTCAACATCAGGCGAAAATTTTGAGGCCGTTTATGAAAGAGTAATTGAAGGGATGCAGCTTCTTTTAGAGAAGCATAAAGGACAAAACATATTGATTGTTTCTCATGCGGCAGCAGCAAAATTACTTATAGGGTATTTCGCGGGAATGGAAATAGAAAATGTGTGGGATGATCCATTTATGCATAGTGCCAGTTTGAGCATAATAGAATTTGAAGAGGGTATTGGTAAAGTGAAACAATTTGCAGATATAAGTCACTTTCAATAAATGTAAAAAAGGCCGCAAAACGGCCTTTTTTGGGTGGTATAAAAACTAGCAGTTACGTTTTTTATACCAGAAGTGATCGAATTTCTTATTTTTGCAAGATGGGAATTTATGTCCGCCTTTGCAATCATTCCATTTGTGTCCGCTATCGTGACAGTCTTTACCATGATCACATGAATCATCGCAAGAGTGACCGTGTCTGTTAGGGAAGAATTCGCATTTTTTACAGAAACTTCGTTTTGTCCAGAAAAATTTCTTTTCAAAGCGTATGCATTTTGTAATGAATGTACAATGTTTTCTGCGAGTACGTTTTGTAACTAATACGCATTCTTTTCTACGCGTTACTTTCGTAACGAACGTCCATTTTTGAACACGTACACGTGTACATTTCGTAACAAATGTCCATTTTTTTACGTGCGTACATTTTGTAACGAACGTACAATGTTTCACGCGAGTACATCTTGTTCTTGGACATTTACCCCCAGTTGTACATTTACATCCAGTTGTACAATGATGATGAGTGAATTTATCATCATCGCATTCAAAAGTACTTGGATCTTGGTGTAAGAAATCCTCCATCCCAGCACTTTTGATTTCTTCGACAGCTTTTCTAATATCACGTTTCATAGAAATCCTCCTTATCATGTATTAAAGTGAAAAGGTATTCTTTTTCCTTAACATGATATGTATGTAGGCATCTTTCTGAACAGGACAAGAGTGTAATTTTATATAAATAGATGATTGCGGATGTATGGACAAGAAAAGGCGCATACATTGAAGGAAGAGAACTGAGAAGGGATGAGAAAACATGCTGCCTTCATATGATTTTTTTGTTCATCCAATGTACTTAGTGGAATTGAAAAAGGACATTTGGTCAGATAGTCCAGTGCCAGCAAAATTAACTTATGGAAAAAAGAAGTATGATATTGATATCGTATACCGAGGAGCTCATATTCGCGAATTTGAGAAAAAGTCTTATCATGTTATGTTTTATAAGCCTAAAAAATTTCAAGGTGCGAAAGAGTTTCATTTGAATTCGGAGTTTATGGATCCGTCTCTCATACGAAATAAATTATCTTTAGATTTTTTTCATGATATTGGTGTACTTTCGCCAAAATCACAACATGTATTTATAAAAATTAATGGTCAAATTCAAGGTGTGTACTTACAGTTAGAATCGGTTGATGAAAATTTTTTAAAAAATAGAGGATTACCGAGTGGTTCTATTTATTATGCAATAGATGATGATGCGAATTTTTCATTAATGAGTGAACGAGATAAAGATGTTAAGACAGAGCTCTTTGCGGGTTATGAATTTAAATATTCGAATAAAAATAGTGAAGAACAACTGAGTGAATTTGTATTTCAAGCGAATACTTTGACGAGGGAAGCCTATGAAAAAGAAATTGGGAAGTTTCTACATGTAGATAAATATTTACGATGGTTAGCAGGAGTTATTTTTACGCAAAACTTTGATGGTTTCGTTCATAACTATGCACTATATCATAACGATGAAACAAATTTATTTGAAGTTATACCGTGGGATTATGATGCGACTTGGGGGCGAGATGTACAAGGGAGACCACTTAATCATGAATATATTCGCATTCAAGGGTATAATACGTTAAGTGCAAGATTGCTAGACATACCTGTATTTAGAAAGCAGTATCGAAGTATTTTGGAAGAAATATTAGAAAATCAATTCACAGTTTCGTTTATGAGGCCGAAAGTAGAAGGGTTGTGTGAATTGATTCGCCCATATTTACTACAAGATCCATACATGAAAGAAAAATTAGAAACATTTGATCAAGAGGCTGATATGATTTATGAATATATAAATAAAAGAAGAAAGTATATACAAGACCACTTACATGAATTGGATTAATTTTGAAAGAGATTGAAACGTTATCAATCTCTTTTTTTTGTATAATAAAGATGTATCAATAAAAATGAAGTAATATATTTGATAGAGAATGGGGATGCGGATATATGACGATTAAATGGATTGATTGGGTAAAACAAATACAATCTATAGCTCAAGCGGGTTTAACGTATTCTAAGGATGTGTATGATATTGAGCGTTTCCAGCAATTACGAGATATTTCTATTTCAATGATGTCACATTATACGAAAACAGATTGGGAAGTCGTAGAGAAATTATTTGCAAGTGAGACAGGCTATCAAACACCTAAAGTTGATATAAGAGCGGTTGTTTTTCAAAATGAAAAGTTATTATTTGTGAAAGAAAAAAGCGATGGGAAATGGGCATTGCCAGGTGGATGGGCTGATGTCGGTTATACGCCAACCGAAGTTGTAGCAAAAGAAGTTTTCGAAGAGACAGGTTATGAGGTAGATCATTTTAAGTTACTAGCTATATTTGATAAAGAAAAACATCAACCATCTCCATCGGCGACGCATGTATATAAGATTTTCATTGGATGCGAGATTATTGGTGGAGAAAAGAAAACTAGCATTGAAACAGAAGAGGTGGAGTTTTTTGGTGAAAATGAATTGCCTAATTTATCAATTGCTAGAAATACAGAAAACCAAATTAAAGAGATGTTTGCCTACATGAAAGACCCGCAGAAAGAGAAATTAATAGATTAATCCTGCTTGAATTGTACATATTGTTAAAATGAAGATATTGGCAGATTGCAGCCTTTATGTAATAATGGGATGGTATGTGAAGAAAAAAGGAGATAAAAAAGAACATGTTAGCAAACATAATAGATCAGTTATTGCAATTTTTTGCAAGCTTAGGTTACTTTGGAGTAGCTCTTGCTTTAATGATTGAAGTAATCCCGAGTGAAATTGTACTTTCGTATGCTGGCTTTTTAGTAGCGAATGGTAAAATTAGTTTTGTGGGTGCAGTTATCGCCGGAACGATTGGTGGTACTTTAGCGCAAATCTTTTTATACTGGCTTGGATACTACGGAGGGCGTCCGGTTGTAGAGAAATATGGGAAATATCTACTTATTAATAAACATCATTTAGACATAGCGGAAGGTTGGTTTAAGCGTTATGGAGCAGGCGTAATATTTTCTGCGCGCTTTATCCCAGTAGTACGTCATGCGATCTCTATTCCAGCAGGGCTAGCTAAGATGCCATTAAAACTATTTACACTTTATACGGTTGTAGCGATCATTCCATGGTCAATTCTATTTATATACTTAGGTGAAAAACTTGGTGGGAATTGGCGACAAATTAAAGAGTATGCATCTGATTACACACATTACATAATTATAGGAGCTGTTCTTTTTATTGCTCTATACTTTGGTTTAAAGTATTTCAAAAAGAAAAAAGCAGCGCGTTAAAGTCAATGATTTTTCATTGGCTTTTTTTGTTTGTTTCGGTTCTAAAGAAAAGGAGTTGTCCATAATGTGTAATAATAAAGCGTAGCGGAGGAATGTGATGAAAGGGTCACCGTTTATACGTGGAACGATATTTTTAACGATGGCAACGATGATATCAAAAATGTTAGGGTTTATATATGTTATACCATTTACAGCGATGGTCGGTACGAGTGGTTACGTTCTATACACATATGCATATCGTCCTTATACCATCATGCTCAGTATAGCAACAATGGGATTACCGCTAGCTGTTTCAAAGATGGTATCAAAATATGATCAACTGAATGATTATCATACGGTTAAGAGAGTGTTGAAAAGTGGAATCGTGTTTATGTTTATAATGGGAGTCATTTCGTGTTTTACGTTATATATGCTAGCTCCGCATTTAGCTAAACTTGTCATCGATGGGAATGATCAAACGGGGAATAGTGTAGGAGCGGTTACTACTAATATTCGAATTGTAAGTTTTGCGTTAATACTTGTGCCAGTAATGAGTTTATTAAGGGGCTTCTTTCAAGGATTCCAATCGATGGGGCCTTCTGCATTAAGTGTAGTTGTAGAGCAATTTTTTCGGGTTTTAACCATTTTAATAGGAAGCTTTGTCGTTTTATATGTTTTAAAAGCTTCTGTTTCGCTAGCGGTTGGTATTTCAACGTTCGGTGCATTTATGGGAGCTGTAGGTGGATTAACTGTTTTAAGTGCGTATTATATAAGAAGGAGAAGGCACTTAAAGAAAAAAGAGATGGAAAGTATACCACAAACAACGAAATCTTTTTTCTCATTGTATAAGGAGCTCTTTACATATTCTATTCCTTTTGTTGTGGTGGGCTTAGCAATTCCGTTGTATCAGACGATTGATACATTTACAATTAATAAACTACTTATACAAATAGGGTATATGCAAGGAGAAGCGGAAAAAATTAATGCGATAATTGGTCTTGTTCAAATGGTTGTGCTTATCCCGGTATCCGTTGCGACAGCTTTTAGTATGTCTCTCGTACCAGAGATGACGAAAGCTTACACAGCAGGAAATACGAAGCTATTGTACAAACATTTTACGAGAACAAATGTATTAGTAGTAGCAATTACGGTACCGGCGGCAATTGGAATGATGGTGTTAGCCAAACCTGTATATACTCTTTTATTCGGTGCTGGAAATGATCCAGAGATGGGGAGAATCATTTTACAGTATTATGCTCCTGCTTGCATACTATTTTCTCTTTTTACAGTAACGGCTGCTATGCTACAAGGAATCAATCAACAGCAGAAGACGGTGCTAGGACTAGTGATTGGAATTATTGTGAAGATAGTTTTAAATATTGTATTGCTTCCGTATTTCGATTATGTAAGTTTTATCATTTCAACATACGCGGGCTATACGATTTCAGTCGGGTTTAACTTGTGGATGCTTTCTAAATATGTTATAAAGGCAACATAAGCTTTTAAGGCAGAGAGCACTCTGTCTTTTTCTATGTTTATCCCGCTTTAACGGGCAGTGAGACCCTCACCTCAAAATTCAGCGAAAAAAAGAAGTTTGGTTGGGGGCGGATAACCCGTAAAAGCCCGATTTGTAAGGGCTAATAATTGGTGAGGATGAAGCCCCCCACTGATTAAAGTTTCACTTTATAATATTTTTCTTATAAAAACGTTTTCAAAATAATTTTTCTATTGAAATTTAAACGTATGTTTCATATGCTGAGAATGGCGGTTTAAAAACTGTGATTTAAGAGAGGTAGATTCCTACATGTAAAAAGAATCGGGGTGATAGTATGTTAAATATATATTTAACAGACCGAAACGGAAAACTACAAGAGATTGAGGAAATGCAAAAGGGGTGCTGGATTAATGTACTTCATCCAACAGAAGAAGAAATTCAATATCTAGTACAAACTTTAAATGTAGACTTAGATTTCATTAAAGACCCTTTGGATGATGAAGAACGCTCTCGTATTGAAAAGGAAGACAATAATACTTTAATTATCGTGGATATTCCGACAGTTAGACATGACGAAGAAGGAAATTCGATTTATGACACGATTCCAATAGGTATGATTGTGATGCCGGATTGTTTTGTTACAATCTGCTTAGAAGAGAATCCAATTTTTGAACGTTTTATTAATCAACGTATTAAAGAATTTTATACGTTTAAGAAGACGCGCTTTGCACTTCAGCTCTTATATACGATTTCTACTTATTATTTAAGATACTTAAAGCAAATAAATCGAAAAACAATTGATTTAGAGCATCAATTAAATCAGTCAATGAAAAATAAAGAGATTTTCACATTGTTAGGCCTTGAGAAAAGTTTAGTATACTTTACAACGTCATTAAAGGCTAATAAAATTGTAATTCAAAAGTTAATGCGTAATAGTACATTTTTAAAAATGTATGAAGACGATCAAGATTTATTAGAAGATGTATTAATTGAAAATAAACAGGCTATTGAAATGGCGGAAATATATAGTCACATTTTAAGTGGAATGATGAATACTTTTAGCTCCGTTATATCAAATAATTTAAATAGTGTTATGAAACTGTTAACGTCAATTACGATCATTTTATCTTTACCGACGATGGTTTCTAGTTTCTTTGGAATGAACGTAAAGGTTCCGTTTGAAGGGGAAGCCCACGGTTTTGTAATTGTACTCATCATATGTGTAACACTATCTTTCACGTTAGCTTTTGTTTTTTGGAAGAAACGTTACTTTTAACGATAAGAAAGCTGCTCTAGCATAGTTATATAACTACGCTAGAGCAGCTTTTTTGCTATGAAATCTCAAATTTTGAATAGAATATAACTTGTACAATGTAATGTATATAAAGGGTATGTATGCCATATAAACCTTGTTCAATTAATGAAATGGGGTTAAAATTACATATTGTTAATGAAAAGTTGGAGGAAATACATCATGGAATTGTTTCAATTACCGAAAGCATTCCTGCAAATGAATACAATTTTTATCTCCATATTGATCGAAGCACTTCCTTTCGTGCTCATTGGTGTATTTATTTCAGGATTCATTCAAATGTTCGTGACAGAAGATATGGTGGCAAAATGGATGCCGAAGAACCGATTTCTGTCTGTTTTATTAGCTACTTTTTTAGGTATGTTGTTTCCAGGTTGTGAATGTGGAATTGTTCCGATTGTAAGACGATTAATTGGAAAAGGCGTTCCACCATACGCAGGGATTGCATTTATGTTAACTGGACCTATTATTAATCCAGTTGTATTATTTGCTACTTATGTCGCCTTTGGGAGTAGTATGCACATGGTATGGTATCGTTCTATTGTAGCGATTATCGTAGCCATTATCGTTGGAATTATATTATCCTTTATGTTTAAAGAACATCAATTAAGAGATGATCACTTCCCAGAAGTGAATAATAAGCGTCCACTGCGTAAAAAAATGTGGGATGTATGTACACACGCTGTTGAGGAATTCTTCTCAATGGGAAAATATTTAGTACTAGGTGCATTAATTGCAGCAGCGGTACAAACGTTTGTACAAACTTCAACACTTCTTGCTATTGGACAAGGTCCGTTTTCTTCATCAGCTGTTATGATGGGACTTGCTTATATATTATCACTTTGTTCAGAGGCAGATGCATTTATCGCTTCTTCGTTCCAAAGTACGTTTTCAACAGCTTCACTTGTCGCGTTCCTCGTTTACGGACCGATGGTGGATATTAAAAATATGTTTATGATGCTTGCGACATTTAAAACTAAATTTGTAATTGTTGTTATAGTTACAGTTACTCTTGTTGTTTATGCAAGCTCACTACTCATTTATGCGATGGGGTGGTAGGTTATGTTTCGAGCATATATATTATTAGGTTTTACAATATTAATTGCGCAGCTTCATATTTCCGGTAACATTACGAAGTATATCAATATGAAGTATGCCTATTTATCAACAACAGCAGCAATTATTTTAGGTTTCTTAACGATTATACAAATTATCGTCGTTTTCCAAAAAGAGCA
This sequence comes from Bacillus cereus group sp. BfR-BA-01441, assembly GCF_022663075.1. Classification (NCBI taxonomy): domain Bacteria; kingdom Bacillati; phylum Bacillota; class Bacilli; order Caryophanales; family Bacillaceae; genus Bacillus; species Bacillus cereus group sp. BfR-BA-01441. The sequence goes on along the minus strand of NZ_JAKUEU010000007.1, from coordinate 38,389 downwards.
CCAAAAGGAAAAAGAGAAAAATGATTGCAGTTGTGACCATAGCCATTGCGGGCATGATCATTCAAAAGATGAGAATACATGGTGGAAAAAAGCATTTTCGTACTCCTTGTTTTGTTTTCCAATTATCTCAGGGTTATTTTTCCCAATTGCGACGTTAGATTCGGATATTGTTAAAGCGAAAGGATTTCACTTTCCTGTTGCACAAGCAGAAAGTAAGGATCCATTTATGACAAGACAATTTCTAAGACCTGATACGAGCATTTATTACGGGAAAGAAGGATACCGTGGTGTAATGGAAAAAGGGAAGAAAGAGTTTGTTACGAAAGACAATATTAATTTGAAAGATGAAGACTTCCTAAAGGGTATGGAAACAATTTATAATTATCCTGGCGAGTTTACTGGGAAAAAATTATCTTTTAAAGGGTTTGTTTTTAGGGATGATTCTTCTAAAAAAGAACAATACTTCTTATTCCGTTTCGGTATTATACATTGCGTAGCAGATTCTGGTGTGTATGGTATGTTAGTGAAAAAGCCAGAAGGCGTAGAGTGGAATAATGATGACTGGATTCAAGTAGAAGGAGAGATAACTACTGAGTTTTATCAGCCGTTTCATGCGAATATTCCTGTATTAGAAGTAACAAAATGGAATAAAGTTGAACAGCCGAAAGAACAATATGTATTTAGAGGAGCCGATTGATAAAATCGGTTCTTTTTTGTGGGCTAAAAGTTCTGAATGTTGTTAATATTAAACGTGTAGTTCATTTAGTATAGTGATTATTGAAATATTAGGGATAAATCATTAAAGGGGTGATAACAATGACAGAAGTAAAGGGGAAAACAGCCAATGAGTCAAGGGTGTTCAAAACGAGCCGAGTATTCCCAACAGATTTAAATGATCATAACACGCTATTTGGTGGGAAGATATTAGCGGAGATGGATATGGTTGCTTCTATTTCAGCATCCAGACATTCGAGAAAGGAATGTGTCACAGCATCTATGGACTGGGTCGATTTCTTACATCCTGTTCGTTCTTCAGATTGTGTTAGTTATGAATCTTTCGTAATTTGGACGGGAAGAACTTCGATGGAAGTGTTTGTGAAGGTAGTAGCTGAAGATTTAATTTCAGGTGAGAAGCGTATAGCGGCAACGTCATTCGTTACTTTTGTGGCACTTAGTAAGGAAAATAATCCAGTTCCAGTACCGCGTGTTATCCCTGAAACAGAAGAAGAGAAAGAATTACATCGTATTGCTGTGTTACGTGCAGAACAGCGTCATATACGTAAGGCAGAGAGTAAGAAAGTAGCCACATTGTTAACCTTTTGAGATGAATATTTAGCCATTTAAGTTACTATAGCAGTCGGAAATGGTTTTAAAATGAAAAGCGGACACCTAAAAATAGGTGTCCGCTTTTATAGTTTTTTCATCCACATATCATATGACAGTAGCTACTTAGCAGAAGCAAGCAGCACCGACGATGATTAAGAGGATAAATAATACGACTAATAGCGCAAATCCATTACCATGTGCGAAGCCCATTGTTATTTCCTCCTTTTATTTTAAGATACAACATACAATATGCAAATGAGCTATTGTTTGATATGGACATATATCATGCAATGACATATTTTCTTGAATGATAATGTAATAAAAAAGGGAAGATATAGAAATAACAGTAAGTGGAGAAAGGAATTTATCCATGAAGCACTTTTTCGCTATAATCCTTTGTTTAATAGGTGTATTCATTTGGATGAACATCGATGTGGAAATGGGGAAGGAAATGGCTAGTGAATATGAATTAGGACAAGTTCGATTAGGTGAATTTCAATTATATACGAACGGTGAAGAGTTATATAGAAAATTATTTGAGGATATAAACGATGCAGAAAAGTATATATATATCCATTTTTATATTGTAGGAAAAGATGAAATAAGCCAAGAGTTTTTACAGTTATTAGAGAAAAAAGCATCTAGCGGAGTAGAAGTAAAATTGTCAGTCGATCGGATAGGTGGATATAAGCTGAAGAAAAAGGTAATTAGCCGATTAAAGGAAAACGGTGTGAAGTTTACATTTAGTAAAAAAACGAAACTGAAAAATGTGTTCTATTCTTTTCATCAACGGAATCATAGACGTATTGTTACGATAGATGGAAAGGTATCATACGTCGGTGGTTTTAATATCGGAAAGGAGTACCTTGGACAAAATCCAAAGTTTGGGCCATGGCGTGATTATCACGTGCGCATCCATGGTGAGGGTGCAGCGGATATGGAAAGAAAGTTCGCCGAAGATTGGAAAGAAGATACAGGAGAAAAAATGCCTATACATGAAAGTATACCTACATTAGGGAATGTGAAATATCAATATTTATTTTCAAATGGAAAAGGCTTATGGGAAAAGTATGGGGCACTTTTAAAAAAGGCTAAAAAGTCTTTAATTATCGCTACACCATATTTTGTACCAAGTAAAGAAATGGTGAAAGAGTTAAAAGCTGCATTAAATCGTGGTGTTAATGTGAAAATTCTCGTGCCATTTAAAAGTGATGCCATATTGTTAAAACAAGCTGCCTATCCATATTTGAAAGATATGTTACATGCTGGAGCGGAGATTTATCAATATCGAAATGGATTTTTTCATGGGAAAGTAACAATTATTGATGGAGAAATTGTTGATATTGGGACAGCGAATTTTGATAATAGAAGTTTTTATTTAAATTGTGAGTCTAACTGTATCATATATGATAAAACAGTTGTTGATGAAGTATGGAGTCGATTACAGGTAGACTTTCATAAATCAAAACGATTTTCTGAAGAAGATTTTGAGAAAATTAGTAGATGGGATTGGTTTTTAGCGAGAATAGCGAATGTTTTAGCATCATATTTATAGTATATGGACAAAAGAGAAGGGAGGCGCTTTAATGGACTGTATGAAAGAATTAATGAAATATAGTTATATGCTAATATACAAGGTTGGAGAGTATGCTGGAAAGGTCAGAGACGAAGAATTAAAAAATCTATTACAGCACCATTTACCATATATGTTACAAGCATATAATGAACAAGTAAATTTTCAAGAAGGAGAGAATGTGCAGCATATAACCTGTGAAACAACGGAGTTTGATTTGCATGAAATGGAAAAGGAAACAGTTAGTAAATATACAGGGGATATTCATATTGCGACCAGTTATATTGCGCATTTGAAACGATTAGCTTTAAAGTTTGCTCAAGTTGCAGTGGAAGTTGCTAACCCAGAGTTTCGCTCATTTTTGGAAAATTGTTTCCTGAAAATGAACCGTTACGCTTATAGTGTGTGGCAATATGTTATGAAGAAGGAATATAAGATTACACATCTATATGAAAATGAAAAGTTTGCATGAGAAACTAAGGCGAAATGGTATGCGCCTTAGTTTTTTTACGTCCATTGAGAGAAAAAAACTAATTTTATTGTGTATCGATTGGAAATGAAATATATAAATTAAAATTAGGTTTTGTTATCGGAAAATTTACAAAAATTTACCGTATATTTACTGTTTTTCAATCTCTCCTTTAAAAATAGAGAGTAATATGAGGTTGTACATATTCTATCACAAGGAGGAAACGCAAATGAACAAATGGGTTAAATCATTAACTGCTATGGCACTTGCAAGTTCTTTATTAATGGTAGGTTGTAGTAAAGGTGAGGACAAGAAGAAAGAAGACGACACAACAACACAACAAGAGGACAAAAAGGATAAAGAAACAAGCGGAACCGAGAAGTCTACTGATTCTAAAGAAAAGAAATAAAGTAATAATAAAGCTTCCTCTTATATATGAGGAAGCTTTTTTGTTGTAAATTGACTGAGATTATTGAAAAATAGAAAGAGAATGAAAGAGGGGGAAAACAAATGAAAGTATGTATATTGGGAGCAACAGGACGAGTAGGTTCAAACATAATTAATTTAGCATTAAAGGATTCAGCTGAAGTGACTGCATTAGCGCGTGATTTAAATAGAATAGAAATACAACATGAAAGGTTAAGAGTGATAGAAGGGAATGTATTGAACGAAAATGATATAAAGAAAGCGATAGAAGGAAGCGATATAGTAATTAGTGCACTTGGAACGGATCAAAATGGAACATTAGCGAAGAGTATGCCACAAATTATAAAGAAAATGGAAGAAGAAGGGATTCGTAGAATCATAACAATAGGAACAGCTGGTATTTTACAAGCAAGAACAGATCTAAATTTATATCGTTTTCAATCACCGGAATCAAAAAGGAAAACGACAACGGCAGCGGAAGATCATTTGGCTGCATATAAGGTACTAAGTAATAGTAATAATTTATGTTGGACAGTTGTTTGTCCGACACATTTAATAGATGGTGAGGCGACAGAGGTATATCGAACTGAAAAAGATATATTGCCAGAGGGTGGATCAAAAATTACAGTGGGTGATACAGCACACTTTGCATGGGATCTATGTAAGAAAAATATATATGAAAATAGTCGAGTAGGTATTGCATATTAAAAAACCATCCCGAAGTCGGGATGGTTAAAAGATGATATAACACAAGAAGATGATAATCATAATGATTTGGAGAATTGCTTTCGCTACTGTACTGCTTAAAAAACCAACTACAGTAGCGACTCCAACTAGAAAAGCATCTTTTGGCGATTTTTTATGTACTAGTTCTGTTATAAATACTGATAAGAACGGTATGATAATAAGTCCGAATGGTGGGAAGAAGAACGAGCCGACAATGATAGAAATCATTCCGACACGTTCGCCCCATTTAGAACTACCGTATTTTTTTAAGAAATATCCATTTGCAATAAAATCAGCAACGAAAATGAAAAGAGTGAAAATGACTTGAATAATCCAAAAAGAAGTTGTTAATTCGCCTCCATTTATACCGAAATGGTAAATCAAATATCCAGCCCAGACAGCTAGTATGCCAGGGATAATTGGATAAATAAAGGCGAGAAATGAAACAACGAAACAGGCAATGATACAAATTGTTAATAAAACAGTCACTTTATAGCTCCTTTTTAATATCTAGTTTATGTACAGCAACTTTTTTGATTTGATGTCCATCAAGTTCTAATACTTTAAATTGAAAACCAGCATATTCAATGGAATAGCCAGCTTCAATATTTAAGTCAACTGCTTGAGAGAGAAGCCATCCTCCGATTGTATCTAAATCACTATCATCAATATGTAGGCCAAACATATCATTTACTTCAGAAATAAGCACCTTTCCATCTAAAACAGTAAGCTTAGGTGTACGCTTTTCAATCATAGGTGATTCATCAGCATCGAATTCATCTTGAATTTCTCCAATGATTTCTTCAAGAATATCTTCCATCGTTAAAAGTCCGGCAGTACCACCATATTCATCCATAACGATTGCCATCTGAACGCGATTTTTTTGAAGGTGGACTAACGTTTTACGAATTGGAACTGTTTCAAATACAGTTAGAACAGGATGTATATAAGATTCAAGTGGTTTATAAATACCTTTCGTTTGATCATGGAATACTTCTTTCGTATTGATCATTCCAATGATATCATCTTTATCTTTTTCAATGATTGGATAGCGTGTATATTTTTCAGTAGCGACGATATCCATATTTTCTTCTAACGTATTTTCAGTAGACAAGCAAATCATTTCGGTACGAGGAACCATAATTTCTTTCGCAACTCGATCATCAAATTCAAAAATGTTATTTACATATTTATATTCGGTTTGGTTTATTTCACCGCTTTTAAAACTTTCACCTAAAATGAGTCGCAATTCCTCTTCAGAATGAGCAAGTTCACTTTCCTTCGCAGGTTCTAATCCGAGTAGTTTTGTGAAAAATATAGCTGTACTATTGAGTAGCCAAATGAATGGATACATAATTTTATCAAATAAAATAAGCGGTCTTGCAAATTTGAGTGTGATTGCTTCTGCTTTTTGAATTGCGAAAGACTTTGGAACTAATTCACCTAATACAACGTGGAAAAATGTAATAACACTAAAAGCAATAACAAAAGATAAAGTGTTAGCCATTGTTCCAGTAATATTAATTTTTTCAAAGAGCGGTCGTAGTATATGTTCCACAGTCGGTTCACCAAGCCAACCAAGCCCTAAAGAAGTGATTGTAATTCCGAGCTGACAAGCTGATAAATAAACATCTAAATTAGATAGGACGCTTCTTGCAGCTAAAGCTTGTTTATTACCTTCATTTGCAAGTTGGTCAATTCGACTTTTTCGTACTTTTACAACAGCGAATTCTGATGCAACGAAAAAGCCAGAAATAAGAATAAGTACAAAGATGAGAAAAATATTTAATATGTCCAAGCGTGTTCTCCATTCCAAGGTTTGGAATAAAGATGTCACCTCCTGCAATTATGTTATACTTTTATAATAAATCCAAATGAAAAGAATAGTCAAAGGAAAAGGGTAAATATTGGTATGTTTCTGTAATAGTTTTTGAATTTGCTGTTATTTTGTCCGCTATACAAAAGGAATAACCCCCTACTTTTAGATTATAGAGGGTTATTTTAAATTAAGGTTTTGGAACACTTCTCGTTAAAGTGTATGACTGTTGCTTGGAGTAGTTTGTGGTCCATAGTGTTTGAAGGAAAGAAAGTATGCTATATGGGATATAGAGTAGTAATAAGCCGATTGTAACAATTATGGGTGAATTTCCGCCAAATTGAACGATAAATTGTAACAGTCCATTTGCATGAAAAACGCATTCCATAAAAACGAATGAAAGAATAATGGAACCTAAAATTGATTTATGATTCGAAGTAAGCGCCAAAAACAATGTATCCACAAGAAAAGAATCATGTTTTATTTCATATTCATTTGTGTTTTTTAAGAAAGGAATCCATTTTTTTACTGCTTGCATAACGATAATCATGGAAGTACTACATACGATGATAAATGATGAGTAGTAAGGAAGGTTTATAAATTGTGCGATGTATAGAAGTAGTAATAAGACTGAACATTGTAATACTACAGTGCAAAAAGAGTAAGGTATCCATTTCAATACAGTAGTAAACTTTTTAAACGAGTTAGGTACTTTGAAAAATAAATGGCCGATACCCAAACTTATGAAAAATCCGATCGCAAGGGTAAAAGTAAAACGAACAATCGATATAAAATATATTTCCCATATGTAAGGGAATAATGGTGTTGAATGATTAGAAGTATGTATCATTTGGTTTGCTGAGAAAAAGATAGATTCATGCATCCAATCAACCTTTGGAATTGATATAGAAGAAAGCTGTGCGAAGTTTTGAAAAATGCTAATAAATCCATTTTGATAAGAGTAATTGTGTGTAATAAAAAGAGCTGGAATAGGACTTATGGCAAAAATAACAATAACACCAATTATAAATTTACATATATGTGAGCGTAATAAGGACATATAACCACCTACTCTTAGAATATTCAGAAAATTATTATTCTTATTTTAGCTTTTTTTGAAAGAAGTTACAATATATTTTTCATTTAGTAATTCAGAGAGAAGATTTGATAGCAAAAATATACAAGTGAAGGATTCATGAATAAATTATGACAAGAAAATGAATAATTTTCAGAAAAATAAAATAAATCGTTTATTTTTTTCTGAAAATATAATATAGTTATGGCACAGAAAGTATTTTAACATAAGGAGGCTTTTTATGAGGATTAAAGGGAATTACGTGCCGAAAAGGGAAGTTTTACTGTGCTCAAGTTCGATTACGATTGGGGAAGCGTTAGAGCATTTAAATAAAACGGGGTATCGTTGTGTACCAGTTTTAGATGAAAAAAAAGAGAAATTTTTAGGGAATATATATAAAGTAGATATTTTAGAATATAAAGGATCACTTGATGAGAGTGTAATACAATTATTAAACGATAAAGAAGGATTTGTGAGAGAAGATTCATCTTTCTTTAAAGTATTTTTTACAATAAAAAAATTGCCTTATTTATCAGTAGTTGATGAAAAAGGGGTTTTCCTTGGAATTTTAACGCATAAAAAAGTTTTTGAGTTATTAGAGGATGCATGGGGCGTTCACTCTAGTAAATACTCTGTCATGATTGGAACGCAAGACTATAATGGAGCAATCCAAAAATTATCGACAGTTTTAAAGAAATACACTGGTATTCAAAGTTTGATGACTTTTGATAATGATGCCTTATTAGTTCGTAGAATTATGTTTACATTAGGAGAAGAGTTTAACGACGGTGAATTAGAGACATTATTGAAAGATTTAGAAGATCACGGATTTAGAGTTGTGTATGTGGAAGAGATGAAAAATCCACGTGAAGTTGAAACGATAGAGTAACATAACAAAAGCCATCTAATTATATATTAGATGGCTTTTGTATGTTACGTGTATAAAGTTATTTGAAAATAACAATTGAATAATAGGTGAGATTGTAACAATATTTGTGTAAGAGAATAAAAAATGTAGATAATTTCGATTTTCAAAAAAATCAATTTGAAAATATGTTTTTATTTTGTAACTAAATATGTTACTATATGTGTGATAAAAACAAAGAGGTCTGACATCTACACTCCACGTAATAACACTCTAATGATTTAAAAATTCGAAAAAATCAAAATTCAAAATAATAATTGTATTAATGATTAGAGTAAAAATAAGGGGAATGGAGAAATTATGGAGAAAGACACTGCTTTGTAAGGGGCATATTTTATCATCTTGAGCAGAGAGGAGGATGCATAGCATATTGTAAAATATAGAGATAAACAATGAAAAAGTGCTATGCAAATGAAGAGCATGAAGGGACGTTTAAGGCCAGGTGATACGGTAGCAATTGGTTTAATGCTATTTGCATTATTTTTAGGAGCAGGAAATTTAATTTTTCCGCCAGTTTTAGGTCAACAAGCAGGAGAGAATGTTTGGATTGCTACAATAGGATTCCTTGTAACGGGAGTCGGATTACCCCTACTAGCTGTAACAGCTGTCGCGTTTGTAGAGGGGGACTTGAAAGCGCTGTCTTCTAGAGTCCACCCTATATTTGCGTTTATTTTCCCATTGATTAGTTATTTAGCAATTGGACCATTTTTCGCGATTCCTCGTACTGGAGCTGTTTCGTTTGAAATGGGTATGAAGCCGTTTTTATCAGAGGCAATGGTTTCAGAGTGGTACATGCTATTTCTTTTCACGATAGTTTTCTTCGGAATAACGTGGTATTTATCATTAAATCCATCTAAATTAGTGGATTGGTTCGGAAAGTTTCTTACACCATTATTAGTATTAATTGTCGCTGTTATTGTCGGAAAGGCAATTATTGATCCAATTGGAGAGCCAGCTGCGCCGTTAGCTGCTTACAAAGAAAATGCTTTCTTTGGTGGATTTATTCAAGGATATTTAACGATGGATGCAATTAGCGCGCTTGTATTCGGAATTGTCGTTGTACAAGTTATCCGCTCTAAAGGGATAAAAGAGAGTAGTCAAATTGCAAAAATAACAGTAGTATCAGGTATTATTGCTGTACTTGGTTTAACGTTAATTTATTTATCACTTGCTTATCTTGGTTCAACAAGTACATCACTTGGTATCTCAGAAAACGGTGGCCTTATTTTAACGAATGTTGTAAATGAGCTATATGGGACGAGTGGTAAAATTTTATTAGGGCTTGTTATTATACTCGCTTGTTTAACAACTTCTGTTGGGTTAACATCTGCGTGTGCAGGTTTCTTTACAAACTTATTCCCAAAACTTTCGCATAAAACGATTGTAACAATGGTATGTGTATTTAGTTTAATTGTATCTAACCTAGGTTTAACACAATTAATCGCAGTAACATTACCTGTGTTAATGATCATTTATCCAGTTGCAATTGTATTAATCGTACTTTCGTATTTCCATAAGTGGATTGGGAAGCGTAATACAATTTATATTGGAGCTATTTTAGGTGCATTGTTAATTAGTTTCTTTAACGGTTTAGAAAGTGCGAAAATTAAAATTGACGCGATTTCTAATGTACTACAAATGTTACCGTTATATAACGAAGGAATCGGATGGTTAATTCCATCATGTATTGGCGGGATTCTCGGTTTCTTCTTCTATAAATCAAATGAATCAAGTGAATTACAAAAGAAAGGTGCTTAGGCACCTTTCTTTTTTTGAAGGGGATTTTTGTATTTTGTCTAAGTAATAATTGGGGGGAATGATAAATGGCTAATTTTGAAGATTTTTTAAATTTGGATTTGAGAATTGGAACTGTAATACATGCAGAGGAATTTAAAGAAGCGAGAGTACCAGCGATTAAACTAGCAATAGATTTTGGAGAAATCGGGATAAAGCAGTCAAGTGCTCAAATTACGAAAAGGTATATTCCAGAAGATTTAATCGGTCAACAAATCGTTGCTGTTGTAAACTTTCCACCAAAGCGTGTAGCTGGATTCAAATCAGAAGTGCTTGTGCTTGGTGGTGTTCCTGAAGCTGATGATGTTGTGTTACTTCAGCCTAATATGGAATTGCCAAATGGAACAAAAATTAGCTAGGGTGAAGGTAGGGGCTAATATGGATATCGGACGAGAATATTTGCAATGTGCGATTTCGAACTTTAAAGCAACAAAGAAACAAGGGGAACGGGCACTTTCTCAATTATCATATGAACAAATACAATGGTCTTCTCATGAAGAAACAAATAGTATAGCGATTATTATTAAGCATCTGCACGGTAATATGCGTTCTAGATGGACGGATTTTTTAACGTCTGATGGTGAAAAAACAGATCGTAATCGAGATGGTGAATTTGAAGGATGCTATCATTCAAAAGAAGAAACCCTTATAGCTTGGCAAGAAGGATGGAAATATGTTTTTAATACGATGAATACTTTAACGCCGGAACACTTATTGAAGACGGTATACATTCGCGGTGAAGCACATACTGTCATGCAAGCAATTGAAAGGCAAATTTCTCATTATGCATTGCATATTGGTCAGATTATTTACATTGGGAAGATGTTAAAAGAAAATGAGTGGGAATGTTTAAGTATTCCGAGAGGTCAGTCTGCGCGTTATGTAGAGAAAAAACGTTCAACATAATAATAAGAAAGAAACCGATAAAAAATAGGAAAAAAGAAAGTCAGCCAAATAATAGATGGTTCTGTAATCATAAGAATACTGCCAAAAATAAGTCCATATATAATAAGAAAGAAATTGAAAAGTGTATTCACAGGGAGAAATCGTGAGATAAACACTTGCTGTCGTTTAAAACAATCACTGTGAAATAAATAAAAGCGGAAGTACCATGTGGCTGTAATAAGGTCTTTCTTTCTCACAATTCTTTTTTTGCATGTATGACAGATAAATGGTGGTTGCATTTCATTACGCTCCATTTTTTATTTTCATAATAATGTGAGACAAAAGTAGGTACAAAGTGTATGTTCCTATATACGCTCCTGCAATAAGGAAAAATGGATTCAGTAAAATTCCATGAATGCTCGTCATGAAAACTAAATCTTGTATTAAAACATCGTATATATTAATGGAAATAATTGTACCAAGTACATATAGTGCCAAGTACGCAGAAATATGTAGCACAATAGAGATTTTTGGTTGCTTAGCGGACAAATAAAAAATGAATGATAGAGCGATTGGTAATATTCCTATTAATAGCTTCAATTCATTTCACCTCATTAACAATATAGCCGAAATTTTAACGGTCTATTCTCTAGGGCTTGTACATAACTTGAAATAGAGAGGTGATAGTATGAATCGGGGCTTTTTTTTTATGAAGTTTACAAATATGCGTAAGTTAGTTTTATTTGTTATTACTACAGTGCTAGCGACTTTTTTTCTTATTAGTCTGATGGTAACCTCTATGAAAGAGACAAAGTCAACGTATTTATATAATTGGTTAAATGAGTTATCGATGAATGGTTACATGTATGTACTTGGAAAAGAGAATCATTATTTTACACAGGAGTATCGAAATTTGAATCAAGATTTTTCAATTTCTTCTTTTCTCTTTTCTATGGCTACAAATATTCGCTTTAATGATGTACGCAGTTTTGTCGGGAAAGAGCTCCCGGGATTTGGTAAGTACGATACAGAAATTGTTATTGCGGGTGAGGGTACAAATTATTCTAACTTACCGATAGAGTCGAGTGTTCCTCTTGAAGAAGTAGTGAAGGAACGGACTAGTGGAACTGGACAAGCACCTAAACAAGATACGAATAAAGAGAAAAAACAGCCGTCCCAAACGACTGGGAAGAGACAAGTTGCGTTTATTTATCATACACATAGCTGGGAATCTTATTTACCTTTACTTAACTTAACGAATGACCCGAATCCGAATAAAGCAACGAGTTCTGTGTCGAATATTTCTATATTAGGAGATCGTTTCCGTGAACAACTAGAAGGTGAAGGGATTGGGGCTACTAACGATAAGAGTGATGTTGGTCAAAAGTTAATAAGTAAAGGTTTAAACAGTAATAGTTCGTATAAAATGTCACGAGAAATTGTGCAGCAAGCTATGGCTGGAAATAAAGATCTTCAATACTTTTTTGATTTGCATCGTGATAGTGCCCGAAAGAATGTAACGACAAAAACAATTGGAGATAAATCATATGCAAAGCTTGCATTTGTAGTAGGGAAAGGAAATAAAAACTATGAAAAAAACTTACAATTAGCGACAGCTTTACATGAGGCGATTAATAAGAAATATCCAGGAGTGAGCCGTGGGGTCATTCAAAAAGGGTTTCAGACAGGAAATGGAATCTATAATCAAGACCTATCAGGACAAGCGATATTAATAGAAGTTGGCGGTGTAGATAATACAGAGGAAGAATTGAATCGATCAATTGATGCACTTGCTAAAGCATTTGGTGAATATTTTTGGCAGGCAGAAAAAGTGAATGGATAAAGTGAAATTTAAATTGGTGAGAGACCTCACATGATGAGGAGGAATTCACAGTATTTTTGAAAAAACGTAAGTGTAATGCTTGCGTTTTTTCTTTGTAATGATGAGACGTCACAGAATAGACATAATTTGTCGTTGTTATAGTAATATCGAAATTTGTCAATTTATAGCAGGAGATTTACAAAGGGATTTTCAGGAAAGTAGAGAAAATCTTTTTATAAGGAAAACTTTTTATTATGAAACTGGTAGGGTGATTGAAGTGATTAGGGAGATCGAAATAGAAGATGCATCATCATTTTTGCAATTAAGTAAGCAATTAGATGAAGAAACGAAGTTTATGTTATATGAACCAGGAGAAAGAAAAACTACAGCTGAGCAACAAGAAAAAATGATCCATCGCTTTATAGAAAATGAATATGCAACAATATTTGTAGCAGTTGAAGATGAGAGGATAGTAGGTTTTATATTAGTGAATGGAAATAACATTCAAAGAAAGAGGCATGTGGCAACCATTGTAATTGGTATTTTGCAAGAGTATAACGGGCGAGGTATTGGGACGAGATTGTTTAAAGAGGTTGAGAAGTGGGCAAAATTACATGATGTATGGCGTTTAGAATTAACAGTAATGGCCCACAATACAAGAGCTCAGGCACTATATAAAAAAGCTGGATTTGAGAAAGAAGGTGTCAAAAAAGCTGCTCTTATTATCGATGGAAAGGGCATCGATGAGTATGAAATGGCCAAATTATTAAAATAAGAGGTCGTTATATGAAAAAAAGATGGGCACTACTTGGTATTGTAGCTGCAATAATTATTATTGGAGTAGCAGGAATCAATTATAAAATGTATAAGGATAAGCAGGCGCGGGAAGTAAGTGTAAATAGCATATTTCCGAAAGCGAAAGAAACGATTGCTAATATGGATGGGGATATTGCGGTAATTAATAATCCGAATTCAATGCTTGTACTTGTAAATAAAAGTAGGCGTTTACCAGATGGGTATAGACCGCCAGATTTAGTTATTCCGAAAGTGCGCTACTCTAGTGAAGGTGATCAAGAAAAGAAAAAGATGAGAAAAGAGGCAGCGAGGGCGCTTGAGGATATGTTTCAGCAGGCTGACAACGAGCGTATTTTTCTTTTTGCAGTTTCTGGATTTAGATCTTTTGATCGACAAAAAGCATTAAATACGATGTATAAAAAACAAGACGGGGAAGCAAAAACAGCAATGTCTAGCGCGGTTCCTGGCACAAGTGAGCATCAAACTGGACTAGCTATGGATATTACGTCTCAATCTGCTAAATTTCAGTTAGAGACAGTTTTTGGGGAAACGAAAGAAGGTCAGTGGCTTTCTGAAAATGCCCATAAATTTGGTTTTGTGGTTCGATACACAAAAGCGAAAGAAACGATTACGGGCTATCGGTATGAACCATGGCACGTAAGGTATGTGGGAAATCCACAAGCTACATATTTGTATGATAATCAACTGACGCTTGAAGAAGTAACAGAGTGAACAATTGAGGGGAGAGATGTACAATGACGATGTTATATAAGAAAAAAGTACATGCATATATTACAAGAGAACAAGAGGGGGTTATGCAATTACTTGTTTTTAAACATCGTGATATACATGAAGCTGGTATTCAAGTGCCAGGGGGAACGGTTGATGAAGGTGAAACGTTAGAAGCTGCTATATTGCGTGAAGTACAGGAAGAATCCGGATTGCGTCATTTATGCATAGAGCGGTTTTTAGCAGATTACATTATACATATGAAAGAAAAACAGGAGTATGAAAAACGCCACTTTTTCCATGTAACTTTACTAACAGATGTAAAGGATACTTGGGAACATATTGTAAGTGCTGGTGAGGAAGATAAAGGATTAGTATTTTGCTATGAATGGGTTGATATTGCAAAATGCCCTGAATTAGCTGGGAAACAAGGTGAGTTTTTACATTTATTAGATGAAGTATACGCACAGTAATGTAAGAGTCTGAAGCGAAGGTTAATCCGTTTCAGACTTTTTTTATTTTTCGGGAAATTAAAGGTGTTTAAATAAGAGTATTGAATTTCTTTAAAGGGATATTAATTTAGGATGTGTTGAGATGAAAAATTGAAAAAGTAAGGGGTATATGTTAAAAAAGTTCATATAAGGGAGAATATAAATGGAAATTCAGTTTAATTCAATCTTAAAAAAGGAATTAACAATTCAAGATATTCAAAATGAAATGGAATCTGGAAAGCTAACTTCAAAAGAGCTAGTGATGTATTATCTCTATAGAATCGCAAAGTATGATCAAGACGGGCCGAAAATTAATTCAATTTTAGAAATCAATCCAGATGCTATTTTTATTGCAGAAGCGTTAGATTATGAAAGAAAGACAAACGGCGTAAGGGGACCATTGCATGGAATACCTGTTTTGCTTAAGGATAATATTGAAACGAATGACTTCATGCATACAAGTGCAGGTACAATAGCTCTAGAACAAAATATAAGCAGTGAAGATGCATTTCTCGTTACTAAACTGCGAGAAGCAGGGGCAGTGATAATAGGAAAAACGAATATGACAGAATTAGCAAATGCAATGTCTTTTGAAATGTGGGCTGGATATAGTGCAAGAGGTGGTCAAACAATCAATCCATATGGAACGGGCAAGGATCATATGTTTGTTGGCGGATCTAGTACAGGATCTGCAATAGCAGTTGCTGCTAACTTTACAGTAGTATCTGTTGGGACAGAAACCGATGCTTCTATTTTGAGCCCCGCTGTTCAAAATTCTGTAGTAGGTATTAAACCGACTGTCGGTTTAATTAGTCGTAGAGGAATTATTCCATTTACTTATTCGCAAGATACAGCTGGACCATTTGCTAGAACGGTAACCGATGCTACTATTTTGCTAGGGAGTTTAACTGGAGTGGATGAGAAAGATGTAGTTACTCACAAAAGTGACGGTAGGGCATATCGGGATTATACATCTTACCTTGATGCAAATGGTTTAAATGGAGCGAAGATTGGTGTGTTTAACGATGCACCAAAAGATTATTACGAAAATGGTGAGTATGATGAAATCTTGTTTAAGGAAACGATACAAGTATTACGTAATGAAGGAGCGACAGTAGTAGAAAATATTGATATTCCTTCTTTTCATAGAGAATGGAGCTGGGGAGTTCCGCTTTATGAGCTGAAGCATAGTTTAGATAACTATCTTTCTAAATTACCTTCTACTATCCCGGTACATTCTATTTCGGAGTTAATGGAGTTTAATAAAAACATAGCAGAAAGAGCTTTAAAATATGGACAAACTAAGTTAGAGGGAAGAAAAGATTTTCCTAATACGTTACGAAATCCAGAATATTTAAATGCGAGATTAGAAGATATATATTTTTCTCAAGAACAAGGCATTGATTTTGCATTGGAAAAATATAATCTTGATGCGATACTGTTTCCTTCCTATATAGGTTCTACTATATGTGCGAAAGCGGGTTATCCGTCTATAGCAATACCGGCAGGGTATATGGAAAGCGGGAGGCCTTTTGGAATTACCATTGCAAGCACTGCATTTAGTGAAGGGATATTAATTAAATTAGCTTATGCTTTTGAACAAGCGACAAAGCATAGAAAAATCCCCAACTTATCATGAATAGAATAAACAAAGAGGACAGGAATCCCTGTCCTCTTTGTTTTAGTGATTAAAGTGAAATATCGTTCTGCTCTGTCTTATGATATTTTAATAAACTAAAAGATAAACAAGCGGAACATAAAATAAGAATAGAAGCGATGATATAAATTGTACGAACACCGAACATATCAGTAATAATGCCAATGCTAAGCATAGATAGTCCAGAGGCTGTTGAAAGAAGTGCGCCATGTGCTGTATACATTTTGGATAATAAAGAAGGGGCGACACTTGATTGTAAAACAGTCGTTTGAGAAATATCTCTAATTTGATAACATGGTCCCATTAGAACACATAGAAAAAGCGCAATAAATCCACTGCTCGTCGTACCATATAAAAATGTAAGAATGCTAAATATAAGAGAGCTAATCGACATAGATCGTATTAAATTGTTTTGAATATAGGAACTCATTTTCCATGCTAATAGACCACCGATTAACGTGCCAACATAATAACTTGTATTAATATATCCCCACCATTCTTCGCCCTTATGAAGGATAGTCGTAACGTATGCCATCGTAATAGCACCAATCCATATTGTTCCTGCGAAAGTTTCGATTAAGTCCATATATGTAACGGTACGGAGAGATGGATTTTGAAATAGGAGTTTCCAACCTTCCAATAAAACAGTACTTTTGGAAGAGGGAGAATCTGCTATTCTTTCAGTATGTATGGAACGTAATGAAAAATGTAATGCAATGCATCCGAAAATCATTAAAATGTTATTAATCATGAGTGTAGAAGTAGCGCCAATGAGAAGAACGACAATACTCGTAAATGAATAAGCAACGGCTTGCACAATTTGTGTTGAAAAGGAAAAGATACTATTTACTTTTACTAATTTTTCTTTCGGTGTAAGGCGCGGAAGAATACCGTATAATAATGGAGCACTCCACCCGCTACATAATGAAATGACAAAAATAAAAGTTAATAGAGCTATAATGTTTGTGGATAAGACCGGGAACAAAATCATTAATAATAGTAAAAAGACTGTTTTCAACCATTGGAGCGTATATAACAGCGTATAAGATGGAAAACGATTTATCATAAGTGGTGCAGAGATGTTAGCAATTAGATTTGTGATAACTTGTAATAATGGAAAAAGAGCAGTAATAGTAGCTGATTTAGTTGCTATATAAATATGAGTTGTAATAATCATTACATATACGATGTCAGCGAGAGTAATGCATATTTTGGAACCTAAATAGTAGATTAGTGACAGGTTTCTCAATAAGAATATCACCTCTATAAAAAAAAGTATTTAGTAATTGTAATAATTGTAATTTAAAAATTAAAATTTTTAAAGAATTTAATTTTTTGTCACTTTTTGAAAGGGATTTTCATGTATAATGAGGAATATATTGATATAGTATTATATTAATGATCCATTGTAACAGTGAATATGTACAATAGCTTGTAGCAAACGCCCAAGTGTAAGAAAGGGCGGATAAACCATTCTTTTCTTCATATACATATAGAAAATGAGAAAGAAAGTGAGGGTTGCATATGGCTGCTTGGGTAATTTGGTTTATAATAGCTGGTATTTTATTTATCGCGGAAATGTTGTCGATTACATTTTACATGCTTTGGCTTGGAATTGGAGCTGTTGTCGGAGGTCTTATTGCTTTGTTTGCTCCTGATGCACTACTGTTACAAGTTACTGTTGGTGCAATTGTAAGTTTAACTTTGACATTCTTTACGAAAAGAATTTCAAAAAACTTTCGAGAAGCAAAAGGTTTTACTGATACAGTAGATATGCTTGTTGGTAAAAGAGGGATTGTTATGCAAGCGATTACAAATGAAGCGAATGGTATTGTGAAGGTGGATGGAGATACTTGGACAGCTATTGCAGATTCTTCAATTGATGCTGGAGAAAAAGTCGTTGTTATAAAGAGGCATAGTACTATATTACAAGTGAAAAAGGAGAGTGAATAAATATGGTAGCATTAACGTTAACGATTATATTCGCACTAATTGTAGTTACATTTATCGCATTAACAATTAAAATTATTCCTCAGCAAAAAGTTGGGGTTGTTGAAAGATTTGGTAAGTTTCAACGTATAATGCACCCAGGGTTAAATATTTTAATACCAATTGTAGATCGTGTTCGTGTATATCATGACTTACGCATTCAACAAACGAATGTACCACCGCAAAAGGTAATTACGAAAGATAATGTTCAAGTAGAAATTGATACAATTATTTTCTATCAAATTGTTGAACCAGAACTTGCGACATATGGTATTTCAAACTATGAATATGGTGTTCGTAATATTACTTCAGCAACGATGCGTCAAATCATCGGTAAAATGGAACTGGATGAAACGTTATCTGGTCGTGAAAAGATTTCAACAGAAATCCGCTTAGCGCTTGATGAAGCAACAGAAAAATGGGGCGTACGTATTGAACGTGTCGAAGTTGTTGATATTAACCCGCCAAAAGATGTGCAAGCATCAATGGAAAAACAAATGAAGGCTGAGCGTAATAAACGTGCGATTATTTTAGAAGCTGAAGCAGCAAAACAAGATAAAGTCCTTCGCGCTGAAGGAGAAAAGCAAAGTAAAATCTTGATGGCTGAAGGGGATAAAGAAGCGCGTATTCGCGAAGCTGAAGGTATAAAAGAAGCAAAAGAATTAGAAGCACAAGGGGAAGCACGAGCAATTGAAGAAATTGCAAAAGCAGAACAAAATCGTATTGAATTGCTTCGTGAAGCGAATTTGGATGAGCGTATACTTGCTTACAAATCATTTGAGTCATTAGCTGAAGTTGCAAAAGGACCAGCAAATAAAGTCTTTATTCCGTCTAATGCAATTGAAACACTTGGTACTCTTGGGGCAATTGGAGAAATATTTAAAGAAAAACAAGCGAAGAAACTACCTTCAAATGATACAGGAAAAGAACAATAAAAGTGAGGAAGAGAAATGGTATACCATTTCTCTTTTTTTTGTGCGTATATTCTGAAAAGCTTGTACATATCCATGTATAAAGAAGGTGATGCAGTGAAAAAGTATGCAACTCGAATACATGGGAAGAAGCTGATTTCGTTACTCCTTTTATATGCGCTAATAGTAATTATGATAGCGTCGATTTTGACGTCATTTTTACATACAATGAAATCGAATTATGCAAATCAATGGTTTGGAAAAGTATCGATGCAAGGTTTTGTTCAAATGATAGAAAGTGAGAATCGCTATTACGGATTTGATTATTTTAAGAAGAATAAAAGAGAGTCAGTTGGGAATTTAATGTTCTCTATCGCAACAGATTTGAAAATTAAAGATTTAAGAACATTCGTCGGTAAAGAAGTACCTGGTATGTCAAAGTATTATTCTAATATTATCGTAGCTGGGGAAGGGACAAACTTGACGAATATCCCAAATGAATCTAGTGTACCGATTGAAGAAGTAACGAAAGAACGGGAAATAGCAAAAGATAAAGTTACAGAAGCGGAAAAGAATAATCCGGTTCAGAAAAAGAACGGAGCGAAAAAAGGTGAAAGTGCAGTATATATTTATCATACACATAGCTGGGAATCCTTCTTTCCATTATTACCAGGGGCAACTGATCCATCTAGCCCAGATGTAAATGTGTCTTTACTAGGGAAACGTATGAAAGAGCAACTTGAAGGACAAGGAATTCCGGTAGTTCATGATAAAACGAATATGGGTGATTTATTAGCGAGTAAAAAGTGGGTATGGTATCAGTCATATAAAGCGTCTCATGAATATGTAAAAGAAGCATTAGCACAAAATAATAAAATTGCGTTTCCGATTGATATACACCGTGACGATCAGCGTAAGAAAGTAACAACAAAAGTAATTAACGGAAAATCGTATGCAAGATTATATTTTATAATTGGGATGGAAAATGAAGGCCGTGCTGAAAATGAAAAAATTGCAAGAGCGATCAATAGTTATTTAGATGAAAACTATTACGGATTAAGTAGAGGGATTTTTCCAAAGTATAAAAAAGATGGAAATGGCGTTTATAATCAAGATTTATCGAAAAATGCGATGTTAATTGAAGTTGGTGGTGTTGATAATACGTTAGATGAATTATATAACACAATTGATGTGTTAACAGAAGCGTTTAGTAAATATTATTGGAATGATGCGGAAAAAGTGAATGGATGAGGGACGGGAGACCGTTCCTTTTTTATTTTGGAATCTTAAAATGTGATATAATTGAATTTTATGAATATTAAATAAAGGGAGAGAGAAACATGCAAATACTACTAATACGCCACGGAGAATCAGAAGCTGATATTTTACATGTGTATGAAGGTCGAGCTGATTTTGAGTTAACTGACAAAGGGAGACAACAAGTACAAAGACTTGTACAGAAAGTAAAAAAAGATTTTGCACCAGATTTCATTTGGGCAAGTACATTAAAACGCGCTCGTGAAACGGGTGAAACATTAGCAGAAGCAATTGGTTGTCCAATTCAATTAGAAGAGGAATTAATGGAGTTTAATAATGGAGTACAAGCAGGCTTATCATTTGAAGAAGCAAAGAAATATCCAGAGCCAAAGTTTCTTCATGATCGTTTTGAAAACGGGGAAACGTTTATTGAGTTTCGAATGAGAATAGAAGGAATCTTTTCTAAAATCGTGACAGAGAATACATATGACCGAATTGCAATTGTTGCCCATGGAGGCGTAATTAATAGTCTATTACGTGCATTTTTCAAAATGCCAATTTCAATGGACTACTATTTCAAAATGGGAGATACGGGAATAAGTTTAATTGAAATTGAGGGTGAACAAAAAACGGTGCATTTCATTAATGATACGAATCATTTGGACGGGATGTAAAGACTTATGTACAAAGTTGTATTTTTCGATGTTGACGGTACGTTATTAAGTGAGATTGATAGAAGCATGCACGAAAGTACAAAAGAAGCGGTACAAAGATTAATAGATAAAGGAGTTCACGTAGTTGTTACAACTGGAAGACCATATAGTTTATGCTCACAATTTAAGGAACTAGGTATAAATACGTTTATTTCAGCAAATGGTGCACATATAAAATGTGGGAAAGAAGTTATACATAAATCAGTACTTTCAAGCGAAATCGTTCATGATATTTCAAATTTTGCTGAATTACATGGTCACAGTGTTTCTTACTTTACAGAAGAATTTGCAATGAATAATATTGCTTCCAAAGATGAACGTGTCATGCGAGCGTTAAATGAAACCTTAAATTTAGAGCAGTATCCTGACAAAGTTAGAAACTTATCAGATGAGATGTATTGCATATGTCTGTATGCTGATGATACAGAAGCTCAAAAATTCATTGAAAGATATCCAGCACTTACGTTTGAGCGTTTTCATGGTTACGTTATAAATGTATTGGAAGATAGTAAAGTATCGAAGCTAACTGCAATTCAAAAAGTATTGGAACATTTAAACATTAGTAAATTAGAAGCCATTGCTTTTGGCGATGGTGGAAATGATATTGAGATGTTGCAGTATGTAGGATTAGGAGTTGCGATGGGAAATGGTGGAGAGGAGTTGAAGAGAAGGGCTGATTTCGTTACAACGAAGGCGAGTGAAGGCGGAATTTCTTATGCCTTAAAGAAGTTGCGCATTATTTAAAACTGATAGCTAGTCAGTGTGAAAAATCCTGTTTTAATAATGGCTTTTGTTAATATGTATACTGTTTTAGGGAATTATTTGAGCTCTCCTACTTACAATTTAACTGCAGAACAAATCCTTTATTTTCGCTTAGCAGGGCTGTTTGGTATGTTGCTGTCACCACTTGCAGGTTGTTTAACAAAGAGGTTTGAAGTAAGGAAAGTTCTTCAAGGAGGATTGTTGATTGCTATTTTTAGTCTAAGTTCAATGGGCTTTGTTTCGTATCTATCTCTACTTGTAATGATGAGTGTCTGTTTTGTAATAGGTATTGCTATATCCGTTCCGTCTTTAGTTTCTCTTGTAGGTCAATTAGGAGGGGAAATTAGGAATGATACTTTTTATTGGTTTTGTAGCTTCTCTATTTATAATTAATGAATGAGTGGAAAATCACTCAAATAAAGGAATGCGAGGATCTTTCATATGCTCGCATAATAAAATATGAATTTGTCCACGATGATGATAAAAGTGTGCAACGATTTCAAGTAACCATTCAAAGCGCGAATAAGAAATACCCCAATAGGCAGTCATAACTTCTGCTAATTCTATTTGGGAGTAGGAAAGAAATGTTTTAGAGAGAAGGTTGTATCCTTCAATCATCGTTTGTTGCATGTGAGCAACTGTTACGGGCGTATGTTCTATATAAAAGGTATGTAATTCTTTTTCTGAAATACCATTTAAAATGAGTAAATCAGCATGACAAATAAGAGAAAGATGTGCACACATTTCAAATAATGATCGTTTTGAGTGAATCGGTTGTATTTTTAAATCGTTTTCACTATATTGGTTAAGCATATAAATAGAAGTATCAATAGCAACTTTTAGTTGATGCAATGCAGATTGAACAAACATTGTAATTCTCCTCGTCTCCGTATATAATAGTTTCTTGAGGATATTATATCATACTCAAAATTCCGAAAATTCTAGTAGTTTGACTAGCATAATGAAAAGTATTATATTGTAAAAGGTCATATGAAACGTGAAATAGAATGGAATGCAATTATTGAGTTAGGAGTTAGACCAATGAGTTTGAAATATGGAAGAGATACAATTGTAGAAATTGACTTAAATGCTGTAAAACATAATGTAAAAGAATTTAAAAAACATGTAAATGATGAAGAAATTAAGATGATGGCTGCTGTAAAAGCGAATGGGTATGGCCATGGGGCAGTTGAAGTTGCCAAAGCTGCAATTGAAGCTGGGATACATCAACTTGCAGTTGCATTTGTAGATGAAGCAATAGAATTAAGAGAAGCAGGAATTACTGTGCCGATTTTAATTTTAGGATACACACCAGTAGCGGCTGTAGAAGATGTAATTCAATATGACGTTATGATGACTGTTTATAGAGTAGAAGATTTACATGGTATAAATGAAATTGCAAACCGTCTTCAAAAGAAAGTACAAATTCAAGTGAAAATTGATACAGGAATGAGTCGTATCGGTTTACAAGAAGAAGAAGTTAAACCATTTTTAGAAGAATTAAACCGTATGGAGTATGTAGAGGTAGTAGGGATATTTACGCATTACTCTACGGCAGATGAAATCGATAAATCATATACGAATATGCAAACAAGTTTATTTGAAAAGGCTGTTAATACAGCGAAAGAATTAGGGATTCAAATACCATATATTCATAGTTCAAATAGTGCGGGATCAATGGAATTAAGTAACACATTTCAAAATATGGTACGCGTTGGAATAGGTGTGTACGGTATGTATCCGTCAAAAGAAGTGGATCATTCAGTCGTTTCTTTACAGCCTGCGTTGTCGTTAAAATCAAAAGTAGCTCATATTAAACATGCGAAGAAGAATCGTGGTGTAAGTTATGGGAATACGTATGTAACAACTGGTGAAGAATGGATTGCGACTGTACCAATTGGTTATGCTGATGGTTATAATCGTCAATTATCTAATAAAGGCTATGCGTTAATTAACGGGGTTCGAGTACCTGTTATTGGCCGTGTTTGTATGGATCAGTTAATGTTGGATGTTTCAAAAGCGATGCCAGTACAAGTAGGAGACGAAGTAGTATTCTACGGTAAACAAGGTGAAGAAAATATCGCAGTAGAAGAAATAGCGGATATGTTAGGTACAATAAACTATGAAGTTACATGTATGCTAGATAGAAGAATTCCGCGTGTCTATAAAGAAAATGACGAAACAACTGCAGTTGTAAATATATTAAGAAAAAACTGAATCATTTCGATTCAGTTTTTTTATTCATATCAAATGCGAATATACCCTCGTTATGTAATACGGAGTAAACTTTGTGAAACACACTTTTTAGTTCATCTAAATTAAACTATCACCGGCAGAGATGACCAGTCCCGCAACAAAGATCTAATATACGAGAGTAGGGAAGAGCATCTTGTAAAACGAGGCTGGGTAGGAGTGTTAAACAAAATGTCTCCAATGTTTATTATAGATGTTTGCTAAAATATCATAATTAGAATAAATTGTTTTTTTAACATATGTATTCACCTAAAAATTCATTAAATTATAATAGTCATGCCTCGTTTTAATTTCAAAACCACATTGTGTATATAGTTTTAAAGCGTGGATATTTTTCGTTTCGACGTCTAACTCAATTGTTGAAACTCCTTCTGTAATAAGGGTATGTACTATATTACAAAGAATATCTTTTCCGTATCCTTTACCTTGATAAGAAGGATGAACGGCGAATCCTGATAGTGTAGTAGATTGCTCTTGTTTAGAAACTGTAATTGTTCCTATCACTTTTTCAGCAATAAGGGCACTGTAAACTTGATGGGAAGATGAATTCATCATTTTTTGTAACCATGTAGCCGTATTTTCTACTGAATCACCAAAAGCTTTACTAGAAATTTTAATAAGGTCAAGAAGTGATTCTGAAGGTGCAAGAGTAAGCTGTATATTATTATCTGTTGTTTTTTGAATTTCGTTTGTTTTGAACGCCATACTATATTCACTATATAAATATGGTAACTTCATATGTTTTACAAATTCATTCCCAGAAATAGAATCCCCATTAATAATAAGAAGAGCTTCATCTGTCTCTCTATTTTGTATTTCTTTCATTGCAGTTTGTAAAAGGATAGTTCCGAAACGTTGTTTTCTAAAATGAGGATGTACAAAGCCTATTAGTTCAAGCTTTGTTGGTCTTTCGAAATCATACATATTTAAAGCGCCAATTAATTGAGTACCGTTATAAAGAAGAAAATCGTTTATATAATCTTCATTTCGATTTTTTAAAAAGTTGATATGTAAATCTGAAGAGTAATCAAGGTTATCTTGTTGCCCGCAAATATAAGCCAAATCCTTCATTTGCTGTATTTCACTTTCTGTTACAGAACGCTTTTTCTGAATATCCATTTCATACTCCCTCTCATTCGTATTTAAAAATAGGATGGGTGACTTAACCATTTTTTTAATTCCACATTACCTTGCACAGATAACAGTCGGTATAAATAACGATAAGGTTGTCTATATTCTTCTAAGTGAGGAATAGACATAATTGTTTCGTAACCACTTTTAAAGGCATGTGCTTCTTTTTCGGTAAGTACATATTCTAGTCCGATAAAATCAAGTTCTCGCGGAGCAACAGCGTAAGCTTCAGTATCTACTAAACCCGTAATAGTTGTACCGTCAGATAAAAATTGAGTAGGATCCATATCAATTAAGACGAGTGTAGATTCCTTTGGTACGGACAGGGAAGAAAGTTGTGATTCAAAGGTAGGGAATGCATTTTTTATGCTTTCATCATCGGAATAAAACATATTCACAAGCTCTTTACTCACGTTTAAAATATGTGATTGGAATTCATCTAGTGGAACTTGGAACGTGCCTGACGGATTTCCTATGAAATCGGCTTTAAATTTATGTATTTCTGCAAGTCCTTTTCCTAGGCTGAATAAAATAGAATCTGGTTGCTCGATAAAAGATTGAACTGTGTTACCTACTAACTTTTCGACCACCACAAATTCACGGCTATTTAAAACATGTTTTTCTAATATTGTTGGGATAGGAAGATTCGTATGTTCTTGCAGCAATGTATGTACAGTTTCTAAATGATGGACGTTCCTTGGATCAATTCCAAATAGATTTTTACATCCCCACCAAAAATCATTATTTGGTTCTTCATTCATTTTAGAAGCACGAACGATAACTTCTGTATCTTCTGTTTGAACGAGAAAAACATCACTTGCATGATCTTCATAACCTGGGTGCAAGGCTTGAACGGATAGAATAGGTGAATTGAATAGTTGTTGTAACATGAAAAGACTCCTTTTTTTGTAAATTCCATAAATTTATTATATAACAGATGATGTGTTATGAGGATAAAGATAAAAAGATAGACAGCATACTTACATTTATAGTGAAAACTCATTAAAAATATTATATTTCTCTATTTTTGTATGAATTGTCTAAAAATAATAGTGGTAATACTTGAATGTAAGACTCGTATCTTTAAATCTATGAAGAGTAAAAGTAAGCATTCATTTATAAGATTGTGAATCACAATAATGTAGACTATAGAAAATATTTCTCAATAATAAAATGAAGAGAAAAGCATGAAGAAGTAGAATGCATTCATTTATAATAGACTTAAATTAATTAATATAATTAATTGTTAATTTTATTATATTAATTGGATAGGAGAGAATGTTATGGCAAATGTACTCGTAATAAATTTTCCTGGGGAAGGTCATATTAATCCGACTTTAGCTGTTGTAAGTGAGTTAATTCAGCGAGGGGAAACAGTTGTTTCTTATTGTATTGAAGATTATAGAAAGAAGGTTGAAGCAACAGGTGCGGAATTCCGAGTGTTTGAGAATTTTCTCTCTCAAATTAATATTATGGAACGAGTAAATGAAGGTGGGAGCCCTTTGACGATGCTATCTCATATGATTGAAGCATCAGAGCGTATTGTTACTCAAATTGTAGAAGAAACAAAAGAGGAAAAATATGATTATTTGATATATGATAATCATTTTCCAGTAGGACGTATTATAGCGAATATTTTACAATTACCAAGCGTTTCATCCTGTACAACGTTTGCTGTTAATCAGTACATTAATTTTCATGATGGGCAAGAATCGAGACAAGTAGATGAAATGGATCCATTATATCAATCTTGTTTAGCGGGAATGGAAAGATGGAATAAGCAGTATGGAATGAAATGTAATAGTATGTATGATATTATGAACCATCCTGGTGATATTACGATTGTATATACTTCAGAAAAATATCAGCCACGTTCAGAGGTATTTGATGAATCGTATAAATTTGTAGGTCCATCAATTGCTACTCGAAAAGAAGTGGGGAGTTTTCCTACAGAAGATTTAAAAAATGAAAAAGTGATTTTCATTTCTATGGGAACAGTTTTTAATGAACAACCTGCTTTGTATGAAAAATGTTTTGAAGCGTTTAAAGATGTAGATGCGACAGTCGTATTAGTCGTTGGCAAGAAGATAAATATAAGTCAATTTGAAAATATCCCGAAAAATTTTAAATTGTATAATTATGTCCCGCAATTAGAAGTTTTACAGCATGCTGATGTATTCGTGACACATGGTGGTATGAATAGTTCGAGTGAAGCGTTATATTACGGTGTTCCATTAGTTGTAATTCCGGTAACAGGAGATCAGCCATTCGTTGCAAAACGATTGACTGAAGTAGGGGCAGGCATAACACTTAATCGTAACGAGTTAACTTCTGAATTGTTACGTGAGACTGTAAAGAAAGTAATGGATGATGTGACGTTTAAGGAAAATAGTCGTAAAGTGGGAGAGTCGCTTAGAAATGCTGGTGGATATCAAAGGGCAGTTGAGGAAATATTTAAATTAAAAATGAAGCCGTACGTAAAGATTAAATAGATGTTAAAAACACACTTACTTTTAATTTGTAAGTGTGTTTTTAGTATTACGCGTTACATGTATTACATAAAAATAGCGATAAAGGTGAAACTTTTCTGTATATAAATCGATACCTTTGAATTAGTAGTAAAATTACGTTAAAATAATACTAAGAAAATATATAAGTTTTGGGGGTAATGAATGAAGAAAGTATTTGAATACGTATTATTAACAATTGGCTCAATTATAGTAGCAGGTTCATTAGAGCTTATTTTAGCACCTAATGGATTAGTAGATGGCGGGGTAACGGCTATTGCTATTATGGCAAATAAAGTCGCAGGATTGCCGCTTTATGGTGTGTTCTTAGGAATTAATATCCCAATTTTATTATTTACTGCAAAAGTAATGGGAAAGAAGTTTTTTATCCGTACATCTTATGCGAATGTAGTTACAACACTCGGATTAATTTATTTAAAACCATTTCCAGCAATTACGACTTCTGAGTTATTAATTGTACTTTATGGTGGAGTACTGTTTGGAATTGGTGTTGGGATTGTTGTTAAAATGGGTGGAGCAATTGACGGTTCGGAAATGTTGGCAGTTTGGATGAATAAACACTTTAATGTACCGATTAGTACATTTTTACTTGCAGTAAATGCAGTTATTTTCATTTTTGTTGCCATTTTATTTTCAATCGAACAAGCGATGTTCTCGTTAGCAATTTTCTATATTGTTACGAAGATGATTGATTTTATACTAGATGGTATTAATCAAGGTAAGAGCGTTATGATTATTTCTGGTAAGAATAAAGAAATAGGCGATTTACTTATGAAAGAATTGCAACTATCTGTTACGTATCTACATGGAGAAGGTGGTTTTTTAGGGGAGCATAAGAGAATCATTTATTGCATTACAAACCGATTCATTTATCCGAAAATGAAAGATCTCGTTCTCTCTGTAGATCCAACGGCTATAATTGAAGCTTCCTATTCAACAGAAACGACTGGTGTGAAACGTCCGGGAAGGAAAGCTAGGTCAGGTGAATAACTAGAAGAAGGCTGTCCAAAAAGTTATTTTGGAACAGCCTTCTTTTTTATTTTGTTGAATTGTTAACATGTTACAAGTTAAACCCACTGTTAACAAGTTTCCTTGCAACTAGGAAACCAAGCATCTTTCAATAATATAGCCAACGTTTCAATTTTATTTTCCGGAATACTACCAAAGCCGAGTAATACGTATGATTCCTTACGTAAATCATTCACGAAATCATATGGAGAAAGTGGGTATAATTTAACGCTTTGTTTTTTAGCGGATTCAATCAGTTCATTTTCATTCATACTGTTATTTACACATAAAACAATATGAAGTCCGGACTGTTCGCCAAGAATTTGAACATTAGCCCCCATTTCTTTCATAATGGATTTTACTAATGCATGATGTTTTCTTTTATAAAGTGTACGACTTCGATTAAGGTGACGTTCCCAATTCCCATTTTGTATAAAGTTAGCAAAAGCAAGTTGTTGTATTGTAGCGACTGTTTGTTTGAAAATTCCATGCAGTTCTTGGTATATCTTTAAAAGGTGTGGTGGTAAAACAACATATCCCATTCGTAAAGAAGGTAAAAAAGATTTTGAGAAAGTTCCCATATAAATAACGCGTTCATTTGAATCAAGACTTTGTAAAGAAGGAATCGGCTTACCAGCGTAGCGAAACTCTCCGTCATAGTCATCTTCAATAATGTATCCATTGCAATCATTAGCCCACTTTAACAATTCTAATCTTCTAGATAAAGGCATAATAATCCCGAGTGGAAATTGGTGTGATGGTGTAACGTATGCGACATTGGAATTTGTATTGTATAAACTAGAAATATCAATCCCTTTTTCATCCAATGGTATGGGATGAATTTGTCTATCGCAGCTTTTAATAATTGCGTGTATACGGTGAAATCCAGGGTTTTCAATGCCGTATTCTTTTGTAGGGCCAAGCAGTTGAAGCAGTAGCCAGAGAAGTGGCTGTGTTCCGGCGCCGATCACAATTTGATCAGGTGAAGAATGTACACCGCGAGAATGATATAAATATGTTGATATATGCTCTCGAAGAGCGAATTCACCTTGAGGATCTTCTTTGGCAAATAGTGCATTTTCGTATGTAAGTATGGATTCTTGTAATGCTCGTTTCCAATTTGTAATCGGAAATGCATTTTGATCAATAAGCCCTTGGCTACAATCATATTCAAATTTTTCTTCTATCAAATTGTTCGTCTTCTTTGCTGCATTTCGTTTTTTATTTGGGATAACGTCAATATCGAAATTTGCTACAAAAATACCACGTTTCGGTTTACTTTCTGCATAACCTTCAGCTAATAACTGTTGATAAGCTGATTCAACAGTAATGCGGCTAATATTAAGTTGTGATGCTAAATTTCTGTGTGAGGGTAGACGTGTGCCAACAGAAATAGTCCCTTGTATAATTTCAGCTTTTATATATTCGTAAATTTGCAAGTAAATAGGTGTGTTACTTTGTAATTGCAATGGGATAGTAAAATCCATATAAAACTCTCCTTTAAAACTGGCCTTATAAAAAACACTTAAACTGCCACTTAAGTAAAGGGCAGTTACTTTCTATAATAATGATATAACATTTAGAAAATTATTTAAATAGTTAAGGGAGAGTTAAAAATGAATGTTAAAGAAGTAGTAACAGAAGAGCAATTATATGAAGTATTACCTGTTTTACAGCAATTAAGAACGAAACTTTCAAAAGAGGAAACAAGCTCTTTATTTCGAAATATGAAAGAAGAAAATTATAAACTATTTTCGCTGCGTAATGAGGATGATGAAGTTGTTAGCCTTGCAGGTGTAGCAATTTGTACGAACTTTTATAATAAGAAACACGTTTTCGTATATGACCTTGTAACAGCAGAAGCACATCGTTCAAAAAGACATGGGAAAGTATTACTTTCGTATATAGAGAACTGGGGAAAGGAAAACGAATGTGAGTCTATCGTCCTCACGTCAGCATTTTCAAGAATTGATGCTCATCGTTTTTATGAAAGAGAAGGGTATGATAAGGTGAGTTATTCTTTTCATAAAGAATTATAAAAAATAAGAAGAAGTTGTCCCGCAAAAATTGGGAACAGCTTCTTCTTATTTTTTAAGTTATTATTAAACCGTAAATAGGTTGTAAGTTATGGTATATGTATTTGAAAAGGTTATATAGTGTATTTTGTCGAATTGTTTTAATTTAATAAAGAGAATGATTGGAGCGCTTATACTTGAAAAAAATAAAGAAACTATCAATCCCTAATGATGCTAGAGTTATCGTCATATCTGATATTCATGGAGAATTAAATCTTTTAAAAGAAGCACTACATAAAGTTAACTTTAAAGATGAAGATTATTTAATTATTAATGGAGATCTTTGCGAGAAAGGACGAGATAGCGTAGGCGTAGTAAACTACGTTATGAATCTTGTAAAGAACAATTCAAAGGTTCACGTTGTTGAAGGGAATTGTGAAGTTTTAGTTGATGCTCTTCTAAATGAAAATCCTGATCTTATTAATTATTTATGTATGAGAAAGCACTCGATTTTTAATGAATGGCTAGAGCAATTAGGTTTTTCAGTTCATGAGGGCACTTCAATTCGTGAAGTGAAAGAAGCATTGTTAAGTGAATTTTCACAAGAACTATATTGGCTAACAGAGTTGCCAACAGCGATTGAAACAGAAGATTATATTTTTGTACATGCCGGTCTAGAAGATAGAGTAGATTGGAAAGAAACAGAGCGCAAAAATGCGATAGCAATGCCACAGTTTTTTAATAAATCACATAAAGCAAATAAGTATGTAATAGTTGGTCATTGGCCTGTCGTGAACTATTCTGAAGAAGCACCGTCTAACAATCCAGTTATTGATAAGGAGAAAAAAATTATTGCAATTGATGGAGGAAATGCAATTAAAGAAGCAGGGCAATTAAACGTATTTATTATTCAGAGGAAACAAACCGGCGATACGTTTTCTTATACATATGTAGACTATTTTCCAGAGTACGAAGTAATAGCGGATTTTAATGCGAATTCAGAAATGCAGGGCGGAGTGACATATCCGTATTATTACATAGAGCCTATCGAGAAGATGCAAGACTACACCGTATGTAAACAAAAGGAAACGAATAATTTACTCACTGTAAAAAATGAATATATGAAACAACTTGAGTCAGGTGAATATACAGTGAAAACCGATATTTCTTGTGCGCAAATAAGCGTTAGGAAGGGAGATATCGTTTCTCTCATTGATGATAGCTGTTCAGGATATGATTTAATTAAAAAAGATGGCGTAGAGGGTT
Source organism: Bacillus cereus group sp. BfR-BA-01441 (assembly GCF_022663075.1). NCBI lineage: Bacteria > Bacillati > Bacillota > Bacilli > Caryophanales > Bacillaceae > Bacillus > Bacillus cereus group sp. BfR-BA-01441. The sequence goes on along the minus strand of NZ_JAKUEU010000007.1, from coordinate 6,047 downwards.
GGATAGGGAAAGGGATTTTAGTTGAGATAGAAAAAGTGAAAAATAAAACATTAAGCTGAAATAGGAGGGGTATAACCTCCTATTTTTTTAAAGGAGTAGATTGCTTGCTGTCTTTAATAAGTAAATAAATCGTACTCGGCAGAATGATAAGCGTCATTCCTAAAAGAATTGCTAGTATGCCATAACCTCTATAGGGAGCAGAAACGATAAAAGGAAGTATCGCTAAAAAAATACCTGCTATCATCATTGAAATACTACTAATATTTGAAGCTCTTTTTTCAAGGTGCTTATCATTCCATTCTAATGAAACGGTTGATTTAGTCGTATCAATTTTGGAACTGAAATAACCTATTAATATAAATAAAAGCCCTAATGCTAAAAATATGAAATGATCAAGAGGAAGTGAAAAGCCAAGAGCAATGAGGGCGATGACAATATCGACAAAAAATAAGAATAGTAACATTGTGTTGCCGATCCAATGGAGAAATTTCTGGTTATTCGCTACTTTAGATAAAGCTAAAAATACAAAGAATAAGAAGGAACATATAATTATATTTACGATTACAAAAGTGCTTTTATCCATTGTTGATGTAGGCGTTCCATTAAAGTCCCATTTCGTAACAATACTTAATGGTAAGAAGAAATAGAGAATAATATTTGTCGTAACAATAGTAAGAAATAAAGCAATACTAAATCGTTTATTCATTGAATCACCAGCTTTCTACATGAATAATTCGTACCTTATAACAAAATTATACAATATAATAAATGATATTTGTTTTGATTTTTCAGAAAAAATATTATAATTATATATGAAATAAAGAGGAGTGTAGGAGGAAATTATGAATAGCGTAATAGTAAAAGGGGATAAAGTAACAATTCGTACAATTGAAGAATCAGATATAAAAACATTATGGAATCTCGTGTTTAAAGAAGAAAATCCAGAATGGAAAAAATGGGATGCACCGTATTTTCCGTTTTCAATGCAAGAATACTCATCCTATAAGGAAAAGATGCAAACTCGTTTGCAAGAAGAACCACTGTCAAATTTAATTATAGAAAATAACGGTCAAATTATAGGGACGGTCGGATTTTATTGGGAGCATAAACCGACGCGTTGGTTGGAGATGGGAATTGTTATTTATAATCCAACTTACTGGAATGGTGGCTACGGTACAGAAGCGTTAACGTTATATCGAGATTTATTATTTGAAAAGATGGAAATTGGTAGAGTAGGGCTCACGACTTGGTCTGGTAATGAACGAATGATGAAAGTAGCGGAGAAAATAGGAATGAGCTTAGAAGGTAGAATGCGAAAGTGTCGTTATTATAACGGAACATACTATGATTCTATTCGAATGGGCATGATTCGTGAAGAATGGGAAGCGCTATGTGTAACGAAGGGGTGAGAAAGATTGTACGCTATTATTGCTACATTTGATCGTGTGTTTACTCATAAAATTACAGAACTGCAAAATGAATTAACAAATGTAATTGGAACAAATCAATTAGCTGGAGTAGAACCTCATATAACGATTGCGGATTATAATGAGTTAGATGTTCATTTGTATACGGAGAAACTAGGGGAGTTTGTAGCTATTCAAGAAAATATAGACGCAGTAACTTTTCCTTCTGTTGGAATTTTTCCTACTAATGGAACGGTCTTTCTAGCGCCGACCGTTACCGATGAATTGTTAAAACTTCATTATTCTTATCATGATTATTTTAAAACTTTTCATGACAACCCAAATTCATATTACGTACCGGGAAAATGGGTTCCGCATTGTACAATTGCAAATAGATTACATACAAAGCAGTTTTTAAGTGTAATGGAATATATTTATGGAAAGTTTAATTTTGCAACAGCTTCAATTGAGAAATTAAAATTAATTAAGGTGAATTATGAAAATGGTTTTGCCGTTTCTTCTAGTATATTAGCAGAATATAATTTAAAGAGAATGGAGACATCGAGATGACATATATAATTAGAGAAATGAAGCAAGAAGACATTCACGCTGTACAATCAGTAGCAAAAATAGCTTGGCATGATACATATGAAGGCATTATTCCGAGAGAAATTCAAGATAGTTTTTTAGACGAGGCATACTCTGATGAAAAAATGAAATATCGTCTTAAAAATACACATTTATTCGTTGCGGAAGAAGAGGGTAAAGTAATAGGGTTTGCAAACTTTTCACCTGTTAGACTACAAAACGAAGCAGAATTAGGTGCGATTTATTTGTTACCAGATCAGCAAGGAAAAGGGATCGGAAGTGCTTTATTACAAAAAGGAATTAAAGCATTAAATGGGATACGGAAATTGTACATACATGTAGAAGCAGCAAATGAAAAAGGAAAACGCTTTTATGAAGCGAAAGGTTTTGCTGAATTAGAGCAATTTGAAGAAGACTTTGAAGGACATATGATGCAGACAGTAAGGATGGTTTTATACGTATAAGGAGAACTAGTAATGAAAATTTTTGATTTTAGTGAAAAAGTAGGAAAGCACCTATCAGTATTTCAATCTAATTTCATCATGTCGAAAATATTAAACCATCGAGGAAATATACATATCGGTGCTATGCATTTACACGAGAATGGAATCATCGGTAATCATGAAGCAGTTGTATCTCAACTGCTTCTTATTGTGGACGGGACAGGATATGTATGTGGAGTAAATAAAGAAAAGATAAAGATAGAGGCGGGACAAGCTGTGTTTTGGGAAAAGGGAGAGCTCCATGAAACAAGTACAGAACACGGATTAACGGCAATTGTTATGGAAGCGGAGAATCTTGAACAAGCGATAGTAATGCCTATTATTCAAGGGGAGTTGTGAAAAATGATAATTAAGGCGAATCAAGAAGATAGCAATGAAATATTAAAATATGCGGCTCAATCGCTTTTTGAAGGGACGAGAGGGAATTGTCAATTAAGTACCGAGAAAGCAATTGAGATTACAAAGCCGATTGTAGAAAAAGGAGCATACTATTTAATTATTAAAGAAGAAAATAAAGTAATGGGATGGATATTAATAGGGGAAAATACAGACTATTTTTCTCGTGAAAAACTTGGATTTATATATGAATTGTACGTTTTCCCAAAATATCGCGGGAGAGGATTATCGCGAGAACTGATGGAAGCTGGTATTAAGGAATTACAGGAGAAGTATTCAGAAATTCGGTTGAATGTATTTGCTGGGAATTTTGCAAAAGAGATGTACGAAGAGTTTGGGTTTGTTGAAAGGCAGGTAATTATGACTTTGAAGTGAGTATTATAGTCTGAATGGGAGAAAATAATGATTTAGTGGCTACTTTCTCGCTGGGATTTAAAGTGAATAAGTCCTTATAAATATATAAAATAGATGGTTTGCCTTTATTTTATAGTAGATTTATAGAGTGTGCTAAAAAAATAAATAAATTAGTATTATACAATATATCGTTATTATAGTAAAAGAGAAATTTTGGAAAAATATCATTTTTTTGTTTAGAAATTTTTAAATTATTGATATAATCAATTTGTAGAATTGATTATTGGTTAATTTTACTATTTTTTAATTTTAAGGGGGATTTAATAATGGCAGGACAAATTCGTATGTCACCAGAGGAGCTTAAATCGAAAGCGACTCGATATGGACAAGGTGCAAATCAAATTGAGGACATTTTACGTCAACTACAAAACTTACAAAATGAATTAAGAGGAGAATGGGAAGGTCGTGCTTTCGAAGGTTTTGACCAACAGTTCAATCAATTAAAGCCAAAAGTACAAAACTTCGCACAGCTATTACAAGAAATTAATATGCAGCTTAATAAAACTGCAGAAGCTGTTGCTAGACATGACGAAGATCTTTCTCGTAATTTCGGTCTACAATAAGACAGATAAAAAGAAATATATAATTTAGCCATGCAACCATACGTTGTATGGCTAAATTACTTTAAAACTAGAGTAAGATACGAAGTCTTTCATTAGATAGACTCGCAGTCGCAGGAGTGATAAGTAGTGAAAAAGTTCAAATGGAGCATCTTGTTGTTTATTATTTTAGCTCTTGTACTATCAACAGGGGTCTCCTATTTAGCATTAAATCAAAATGTTAAGAAAGCTAATGAGAATACTACACCAAAAATGACAGTTGCGTTGGTAAATGAAGATCAGGGCACTGTATTTGAGGGCAATAAAATAGCGTTTGGAGATCAATTTGTTAAAAATGTAAATAAAAATACGAAACAAGAATGGTACGTAGTTAGTCGCGGGGTAGCAGAAAATGGATTGAAAAATAATAATTACAATATGATGATTGTTATTCCAAATGATTTTTCTAGGAAAGCAGTTGCGATTGATTCAGAGATTCCGGAGAAATTAACTTTAAACTACAAAGTAAATGCAACTGGGAATAAGGATTTGAAAGCTGAGGCAGAAAATACAGCTTCCGTTATTTTAGAAGATTTCAATAAGCAAATAATCGACGTTTATTTTGCGAGTATTATCGGTAAGCTACAAGGTGCACAAGATAATATAGGTAAAATAATTGAAAAAGGAAACGTTCAAACAACTATGTATAAAAAAGATATACATAGTCCGTTAGCAAATTACACAAATCAATTTAAAACAGTACAGGATTATACAGGTGTTTCTGTTAATAGTTTCAAAGGATTTCAGGATGTTTTAAAAGGTTTCGGTCAAGCGTTAGATGAAGGGAATAAATCTAACAGTACGTATTTAGATGGTTTTAATAACTTTCAAAAAATGCAAACTGATAACAATTTGTTAGCGAATAATTTCACAAATCAATTCAATCAATATATGAATGATATGAATACAGGCGATGCTTTAAAGCAATTAAGTGCATTGGAATCCGCTAATAAAATTATTTCAAATCAATTTACGTTTTCAGAGAAAGAACCGAATATTTTAACTGATGCTGCAGCGATTCAAAAATATTTAGCAGATGTAAAAAAACAAGTGTCTGAATATGATACAGAACTTGCAGGAAAGTTAGAAAGTGATATTCAAGAGACGGTAATTAAGAAGTTAAAGCAATCTATGTCGAATGATGGAAAGCAAGAAATCTTCATAAATACATTAATGAAACAACCAGATGCTCGAATAAAGAAACAAATCGAGAATTTAATTGCGAAATTACCTAGTTTAAACATGGAAGAAATCGGTCAAAGTGATTTGCCAGATACAACGAAATTACAACTGCAAAATGTAATTCAATTTACAAAAAAATATAATAAAGAAAATAATTTTTATTATGATCCTGTAAATAAAATATCTTTAGGAAACGCAATTAAAGAAGTAAAGGATAGACTTTATACAGAGGGAATTACATTTAGTGATACTGCGAAAGTAATTAAAATGGAATCTCCGCAAATTTTGAAGATAAAGATTCCAGAAGAATTTAAACTAGATGGAAGTACAGGATTCTTACATATTGATGGTGAGGATCGTACAAGTGATTTTCTTCAAAGCGAAGCAGGAGAAATTACAATAGCTCCTCGTAATGAAGGGGATATAAAGATTAGCTTGGATGTGAAGTTAAAAGATCCAAACATCAATATAGATGTTTTCTCTCCTGTAATGTGGCAGTGGGAATTGAGTGGGACTCATAAAAAAGAAACTAGTCCTGAAAAAGAAAAACCTAACAAAGAAGATAAAGGAACACAAACGGAAAATAGCAAGGTGGAAAATGTGGTTCATAAATCACAGTATGGCATAATGCCGTTAGTACACAATGCTAAAACGCCTATTATTCAAAAAACAGAACAGAGTAATAATGGTGACAGTGTAAATCCTGATGCAGGAGGAAAACCTGATACGGGAGGGAATCCAGACACAGGAGGAAAACCTGATACGGGAGGGAATCCAGACACAGGAGGAAAACCTGATACGGGAGGAAAACCTGATACAGGAGGAAAACCTGATACAGGAGGAAAACCTGATACAGGAGGAAAACCTGATACAGGAGGAAATCCAGACACAGGAGGAAAACCTGATACAGGAGGAAATCCAGACACAGGAGGAAATCCAGACACAGGAGGGAAACCTGA